>JBBITY010000152.1:1445-7750 GCA_037440565.1 Desulfurellales bacterium | reverse complement strand
CCTGTTCGGCCCCTTCACTACCGACCCTGCCACCCTCGACCGGCCCCCAGTGTGACGGCGGCGGCGGGGCACGTGTGAAATCGGGGCGCAGAGCGCATGATGCCGCGGCCGACGACGATCGTCGGCGAGCGGGGCATGTGTGACCGCGGGACGGGGCAGAAGGGGAGGGAGCGCATGCCCAGCTCAGGATTGACGCGGCGGCAGTTCTTGTATGGAACCGGGGCGGCCGCGCTCGGCCTGTCGCTCACCCGTCTCGGTCTGGGCATCGCGCCGGCGGCGGGGACGGCCGGGGCGGCGGTCGAGGTTCCGGCCTACCGCACCTGGGAAGATCTCTATCGCAAGAAGTGGACGTGGGACCGGATCGCCAAGGGCACGCACTACGTCAACTGCTGGTACCAGCGCGGGTGCAACTGGAACGTGTATGTCAAGGACGGGGTGGTGTTCCGCGAAGAACAGGCCGCCACGTACGAGCGGACCAACGCCGCCGTTCCCGATTTCAATCCCCGCGGCTGCCAGAAGGGCGCGTGCTACAGCCACCGCATGTACGATCCCGATCGGCTCAAGTACCCGCTGAAGCGAGTGGGGGAGCGGGGCGAGGGCAAGTGGCAGCGGGTGGGCTGGGACGAAGCGCTGCGCGACATTGCCGAAACCGTGCTCGAGGTGCTGCAGGAGCACGGACCGGGCGCCGTCTACTGGGATCTCGGCACCGCCGCCACCAACGGGTGTCATGGCCTCGGGCTGTTCCGGACCACGCAGCTCCTCGACACGCCCTTCCTCGACATGAACGCCGAGATCGGCGACCATCATCCGGGCGCGGCAGCCACCTGCGGCAAGATCGGCTTTGCCAGCTCGGGGGACGATTGCTTCTACTCCGACGTCATCCTGATCTGGGGCGGCAACCCGGTGTACACGCAGATTCCCAACGCGCATTTCTTCACCGAGGCCCGCTATCGCGGCGCCCGGGTGATCTGCATCGCGCCGGACTACAACGCGTCGGCGATCCACGCCGATCTGTGGGTGCCGGTGAACATCGGCACGGACGCCGCGCTCGGTCTCGCCCTCGCCCAAGTCATCATCGAGGAACAGTTGTACGACGCCGCGTTCGTTGCCGAGCAGACCGATCTGCCCCTCTTGGTCCGCAAGGACACGCGGCATTTTCTGCGCGGGCGCGACCTGCGGGAGGGCGGGGCCGACGACACATTTTACGTGTACGACCTCGCTGCGAAGGCCGTCGCGGAGGTCTCCAAGACCTCCCTCGCCTTGGAAGGCGTGCAGCCGGCGCTGGAAGGCGAGTTCACGGTCCGTACGATCCAAGGCGAGGTCACCGTCACGCCGGTGTTCGCGCTATTACGGGAACACTTGCAGCAGTACACGCCCGAGGCGGCGGCGCCCATTACCGGCACCGCACCCGAAGAAATCCGCCGCCTGGCCCGTGAGATTGGCAAGGCAAAGGCCGCCACCATCCTGACCCAGTCCAACTTCTCGAAGTTCTACCACGGCCTCGAGATGGAGCGGGTGCAGATCCTCGTCCTCGCCCTCTGTGGCCAGTTCGGCAAGAAGGGCAGCGGGTTGAACGCCTTCCCGTGGCTGACCATCGATTCGCCGGAGCCGCTCGGCGTCGCACCGGCGCTGCCGCTGAGCGCCGGCCTGATCGCGCTGGGAGCGGAGAACACCCCGAAGTGGCTGGCGGCAAAGTGGAAGGGGTGGACGGATGAGATGTTTCTCTACGATGAGGCCCGCACCATGCACAGCAAGGGCGGCTTCGTCTCGTCGGTTCTCTTCTTCTATCTCTACGGCGGCCTCAAGGAGCTGTACGGTCACACGCGCGGGTGGGACCCGGCGCTCAAGCGCGACGTCGATGCCTACGTGCAAGAGGCGTTGCAGAAGGGCTGGCAGATCGCGCCGAAGACCGAGCCCAAGATCCTCTTTGAAGAGGGCGGAAACGTCTTGCGCCGCGTCCGCGGCTACCCCCAACTCATCGAACACCTCCTGCCCCGGCTCAAGCTGCTGGTCACCGTCGATTGGCGCGTGAGCACGACGGGTCTGTACAGCGACTACATCCTCCCGGCCGCCGGCTACTACGAGAAGGACGATCTCACCTGGGGCACGCCCATCGCGCCCTTTGCGCACGTCACGACCAAGGCGCTCGAGCCCATCGGGGAAAGCAAGCACGAATGGGAGTTCCATTGCTTGCTGCTGAAGACGTTGCAGGAGCAGGCAGTGGCCAAGGGACGCACGACGTTCCGCGACCGCGAGGGCAAGGAGCGCCGCCTCGATGACGTGTACGACAACTTTACCTTCGGCAGGCGGTACACGGAAAACGACGCCGATCGGTTCATGAACGACATGGTCGGCCTGGCGACCAACCTGAAGGGTACGACTTGGGAACAGCTCAAGGAGAAGGGCTACGCGCGCTACACCGGCGTCGGCATGGGCATGATCAACATCGGCAACGCCACCGACATCGAGCCCGACGAGACGATCACGGCGTGCACCTGGCACACCGAGCAGAAGATGCCGTGGCCGACCCTGACCCGGCGCATGCAGTTCTACATCGACCACGAGCTCTATTTCGAGCTGGGGGAGGTGTTGCCGGTTCACAAGGACCCCCCTCCCATCGGCGGCAACTACCCGCTGCAGCTGACCGGCGGCCACACGCGCTGGTCGATCCACACCATGTGGCGCAACGACCCGCGTATGCTGCGGCTGCAGCGCGGTGAACCGGTCATGTACATGAGCGTGCCGGACGCGCGGGCGCGGGGCATCGAGGACGGCGCGCGCGTGCGGGTGCGCAACGACATCGGGTCCTTCGAAGTGCAGGCCAAGGTCTCGCCCGCTCTGCGGCCGGGGCAGGTGATCGTGTACCATGCCTGGGAGCCGTTTCAGTTCGCCGGGCGCCGCTCGCACCAGGTCGCGATCCCCAGCCCGATCAATCCCATTCAGCTCGCCGGCGGCTACTTCCACCTACAACCGATGCCCATCGCCAACGAGCCGGGCCAAAACGACCGCGGCACGCGCGTAGAAGTGGAGAGGCTGGACGCCTAGAGAGCCGATCGCGGGCTGCGCCCGCAATCCTGTTCGCCGGATCCGCGGCTGAACATCGTCACCGTTGCGCCTTCGCGGGGGCAGGCTCTGCGGGTTCGCAGGCACGGTAGGTTGCAAGTCGGGAAAACAATTGCCAACCTGCTGAAATTGGTTGGAGAGGACTATGTACCTGGACTATACGGCTGAGCAGCGCGCCCTGCGCAAGCAGCTCCGGGAATACTTCGCCGAGTTGATGACCCCGGAGCTGCGAGCGGAGGTGGAAGGCAGTGAGGGCGGTGGGCCGCTCTATCGACAGGCCCTGCGCAAGATGGGCGCGGATGGCTGGCTGGGGATCGGCTGGCCGAAAGAGTACGGCGGGCAAGGCCGCTCGCCCATCGAGCAGTTCATCTTCAGCGACGAGGTGCAACGGGTGGGTTTTCCGCTGCCGTTTCTCACCATCAACTCGGTTGGGCCCACCATCATGCGCTACGGGTCGGAAGAGCAGAAAGCCGAGTTCCTGCCCCGCATCCTTCGCGGCGATGCCCTGTTTGCCATCGGGTACTCCGAGCCGTCCGCCGGCACCGACCTCGCCGCGCTGCGGACGCGCGCCGTGTGCGACGGCGACTCGTACGTGATCAACGGGAACAAGGTGTTCACCAGCTTGGCCGAGTTCTCCGATTACATCTGGCTGGCGGCGCGGACGGATCCCGCCGCCAAGAAGCACCGGGGCATCTCGATCTTCATCGTCCCGACCGACTCAGCCGGCTACCGCTGCACGCCGATCTGGACGATGGGTGGCATCCGGACCAATGCCACTTACTACGAGGACGTGCGGGTCCCCGCCTCGATGCGAGTCGGACCGGAGAACGAAGGCTGGAGCCTGATCGTCAACCAGCTCAACCACGAGCGCATCTCGCTCGTTCCGGTGGGGCCGGCCGACCGCCTGTTCTGGGAGGTCCTCCGCTGGGCGCAGACCACGCGGCTGCCCGATGGCCGGCGCGTCGTCGATCAGGAATGGGTGCGCGTCAAGTTCGCGCGCGTGCGTGCCAGGCTCGAAGTGCTCCGCCTCCTGTGCTGGCGCCAGGCGTGGAGCATGACCATGGAGAACCTGAACTTCGCCGAGGCATCGACGGTGAAGGTGTACGGCACCGAGTTCTTCATCGAGGCGTGTCGCGACTTGCTCGAAGTCGTCGGGCATCGCGGCGTCATCCGGCGCGGGTCCCCCGAGGCCATCTTGCGCGGGCGGCTCGAAATGGCCCACCGCAGCGCCCTCATCCTGACCTTTGGCGGGGGGACAAACGAAATCCAGCGCGACATCATCGCCATGGCAGGCCTCGGCATGCCGCGCGAGCTGCGCTGACCGTAACGGGTCACCGGCAACTGGTCACCGATCACTGAGAGGACCCATGAATTTCTCCTTTACCGAAGAGCAAGAAGCCCTGCGCGATCTGGCTTTGCGGATCATCAGCGATCACGCCACCCATGAGCGGCTCAAGCAAATCGAGGCGACAGCCGAGTGGTTCGACCGCAAGCTGTGGACGGCACTGGCCGAGGCGGACCTGCTCGGCGTTGCGCTGCCGGAGGAGTACGGCGGTGGCGGGTTAGGGTTCGTCGAGCTGTGCCTGCTCTTATACGCCGTGGGACGGCACTGCGCACCGATTCCGGCGTGGCCGACGCTTGTGCTCGGCGCGCTGCCGATCGCGCAGTTCGGAACGCCGGCGCAACGCCGGCAGTTGCTGCCGCACGTCGCCAAGGGCGATTCCATCCTCAGCGCCGCGCTGGTGGACACGCAATCGGAAGATCCGTTGTTCCCGACGGTGACGGCCCGGCGTGATGGCCCTGTGTGGCGCCTCGACGGCGCGAAGATGTGCGTCCCCGCGGCGCATCTCGCCCAACGCATCCTGGTTCCGGCGCGCACCGGCGCCGATGCCGTCGGAGTCTTTCTTCTCGATCCAAGCGCCCCCGACATCCAGCACGAGCGCCAGCAGACCACCCAAGGCGAGCCGCAGTTCCTTCTGCACTTGTCCGGCGCAGCAGTCGGGGCGGACGACGTCCTCGGCGATCCGGCGCAAGGTCGTCCCATCGTCCAGTGGATCGTCGACCGAGCGCTGGCCGGGCTGTGCGTGCTGGAAGTCGGCGTGGTCGAGCGGGCGCTGCGCATGACGGCTGAGTACACGTCGACGCGCGAGCAGTTCGGCAAACCGATCGCCAAGTTTCAGGCCGTCGCGCAGCGAGCGGCCGATGCGTTCATCGACGTCGAAGCGATTCGCTGGACGGCATGGCAGGCGGCGTGGCGTTTGGCCAACGGACTTCCCGCCGATGAGGCGATCGCCATCGCGAAGTTCTGGGTCGGCGAAGGAGGCCATCGCGTGGTCACCGCCGCTCAGCACCTGCACGGCGGCATCGGGATCGATCTCGACTACCCGCTCTATCGTTCGTACGTGTGGTCGAAGCAGATCGAGTTGACGCTCGGCCCCGCGACCCAGCACCTTGTGCGGCTCGGCGCCCGGCTGGCCGACACCCAACCGGCCGAAACCCTCTGACCCATCATCCCGATCCCATCTGCGGACAGGAAAGGATTGACCATGCGCGAAGCGGTCATCGTGGAAGCCGTTCGAACCCCAATTGGCAAAGGCAAGCCGGGCACCGGCTGGCTCCACAGCTTCCATGCGACTCAGCTCCTCGCGTTGTCGCTGAAAGGCGTGCTCGACCGCGCCGGTATCGACCTCGAAGCCGTCGATCAGGTCATCGGGGGCTGTGTCACGCAGGCCGGCGAGCAGGCGTGCAACGTCACGCGCAACGCGTGGCTCTCCATGGGCAAGACCTATCAGGTCGGGGGGACGACCGTCGACACCCAGTGCGGCTCCGGCCTGCAGGCCAACCACATGGTATCCGCCTTCATCAAGGCGGGCAGCTTCGACGTCGGCATCGCCTGTGGCGTCGAGGCCATGAGCCGGGTCGGCTTGGGTGCCAACGTGATCAACGGACCGGGTTACTTCCAGCCTGACAACTGGCCCTGGGATACCGCGCCGGAGCAATTTACTTACGCCGAGCGCCTGGCAAAGCACCGCGGCGTGACCCGGGAAGAAGCCGACAAGTTTGGACTGTGGTCGCAGCAGAAGGCCGTCGCGGCGCGCGACGCCGGGCATTTCAAACGCGAGATCATCCCGGTCGAGGTCCCCGTCCTTGATGCCGATGGGAAGCCGACGGGGGAGACGCGCCTCGTGGATACGGATCAGGGAATCCGCGAGAGCAATCTCGACGCGCTCGCAGCACTGAAC
>JBBITY010000152.1:0-1426 GCA_037440565.1 Desulfurellales bacterium | reverse complement strand
ACCCCGTCGTGCCCGGAGGCATCCACACGGCGGGCAGCTCGTCGCAGATTTCCGACGGCTCGGCAGCCATTCTCTGGATGTCGCGCGAGAAGGCGAAGGAGTACGGGCTGAAGCCGCGGGCGCGGATGATCGCCGACGTGGTGGTGGGCACCGATCCCCATTTTCTGCTCGATGGGCCGGTCGATGCGACGCGCGCGATCCTCAAGAAGACCGGCATGACGCTCAACGACATCGACCTGATCGAGAACAACGAAGCGTTCGCCGGCGTCGTGCTGGGATGGGCGAAGGTGTTCGAGCCGGACATGAGCAAGCTGAACGTGAACGGCGGCGCGATCGCGCTCGGCCATCCCGTCGGCGCGACCGGCTCGCGCCTCATCGTGACGGCGCTGCACGAGCTGGAGCGCCGGGGCAAGAGCACGGCGCTGATCACCATGTGTTGCGGCGCGGCGGTCGGTGTCGGCGCCATTATCGAGCGGATTTGAGGAGCACGGAAAAGACCTCACCGCAAAGACGCGGAGACGCAGAGAAGGAAGGATCTCAGTTGAGATGCAGGGTGGGCACGGCCCACCGGGAGCTAAAGGACTTCACATGACCGCAACCGATGCGATGCGTGCGCTCAACGAACGCTTGCAGGCCTTCGTCGGCCGCGAGATTGGCCCGCCGGCCATCGCCCGCGATCCGGTGAACGAGGCCATGATCCGCCAGTGGTGTGACGCTTTGGCGGATCAGAATCCCGTCTACACCGATCCCGAGCTGGCCAAGGCATCCGTGCACGGTGACATCGTGGCGCCGCCGACGATGCTCCAGGCGTGGATTCTCCCGGGCATGGAAATGGCCCGGCCGATGGAGGAGCAGCGCCACGACCTGCAGAAGGAGCTGCACTTGCTGCTGGGGGAGGCGGGCTACCCGGCGGTCGTCGCCACGGACTGCGAGCAGGAGTACTACCGGTACCTCCATCCCGGGGATCGCCTCTCCGCGACGACGGTCATCGAATCCATTTCTCCGGAGAAGGCCACCGCCCTCGGCATCGGCTACTTCATCGATACGCGCACGACCTTCCGCGATCAGCACGGTGAAGCGGTGGGCTCGATGCGCTTTCGCGTCCTCAAGTTCAAACCGCACCAGCAACCGACCCCGGTCGCGTCTGCCTCCGGTACGCCGGCAAAGCCGAGGCGGCTGCGGCCGCCGCTCGGCCACGACAACGCCTGGTGGTGGGAAGGCGTCAAGCGCGGCGAGCTCCTCATCCAGCGCTGCAAGCAGTGTGGCGCGCTGCGCCATCCTCCGCGCCCGATGTGCGGGAAGTGCCAGTCCACGGCGTGGGACTCGGTGGTGTCGAGCGGCAAAGGCACCGTCTACAGCTTCGTCGTCGTGCACTACCCTCAATTCCCTGGATACGAGTATCCGATCGTTGTGGCGGTGATCGAGC
>JBBITY010000151.1:0-7782 GCA_037440565.1 Desulfurellales bacterium | reverse complement strand
AGACCCATGTGCTGCCACATTTCAGTGAAGCTGAATTGCATTTTCTTTCCCTTCCGCGCGCTCGGTCCGCGTCACGCCTCCAATTTGAATCCGACCTGGATGATCCGGTACACACTAATCGGCTGCCCCATGCATCGGGCGGGCTCGTACTTCCAGGTCTTCACGGCTTCCACTGCGGCCGTGACGAACGGCTCCTCACCCGACACGACCTGCACCTCGCCCACGCGCCCGTCCGCCAAGATGACAATCTTCAGCGTCACGGTTCCCATCTTCCCAGCACGCCGGGCCGTTTTCGGGTATTCGGGTCGCACGTTGCTCTTTGCGGGTTTGGGAGGCACCGCACCCTCCGGGAGAGCCACGGGACCGCGGCCACCAACCATACCGCCTTCGAGCCCGGCCGGATCACCTTCTCCGGGCTCGCCGGACACCCCGATCCCCTTGTCCTGGCTCGGCTCGGCCTCCCGTGGCGCCTCTTGCGGCATCTGCTTGGGCGCGACCAACGGTTTCGGTGGAGGCGGCTTGTCCAGCTTCCGCGCCTTCATCCCCCTGGGAATCACCGGGGCCGCCGCTGCGGGCGCGGGTTTGATCTCCACCGGCGGAAGCGGAGGCGGCTCGGACTTGAGAACCTTCTCGACGAAGGTCACATCCACGGGCTTCTCGGTCATCACCTGCGCGGTGCCGACACCGAGCACGACGGCGCCCGCCGCGAGGCCGGCGTAGATGGCCAAGGACGCAAAGAAAGCCGAGGCCCACTGGCGCGGCAACTGCTCCGGATCACCGTAATGGCCGAATGGCGAGATGGCTGGGCGCATGGGCAGCGGATCAACCGAACCGCATCTTGCTCAATCCGTCAACTGCTGCGATCAAATACCCAGGTTCTGGGCAGGCGTCGGTCGCTGGACCTCAGGCTGCAGGCCAGGCCGCGACGCGGCGCGACGGGTCTGCCGTGCAGACCGCGGGGCAGTCGGACACCGTTGCGGAAAGGAGAATGCCATGCAAAGCGCAGTCACTGAAATCGGGCCAGACACGTACAGGATCTCGACGTTCCATCCCGATTACGGGATCCAGTTCAACCAGTTCCTCATCAAGGATGAGGAGCCGTTCCTGATGCACACGGGTTTCAAGAAGATGTTTCAGACCACGCTGGCGGCCGTGGGGTCGATCATCGTGCCGTCGACGCTGCGCTGGATCGGATTCAGTCACTTCGAACCCGACGAGTGCGGCGCATTGAATGAGTGGCTCGAGATCGCACCGCACGCGCAGGCACTTTGCAGCTTTGTGGGTGCGATGGTGATGGTCAACGACTTCGCCGACCGCGCCCCGCGCCCGCTCGCCGATGGCGAAGTCCTGCAAACCGGCCGGCACCGCCTCCGCTTTCTGTCGACCCCGCACGTGCCGCATGGTTGGGACGCGGGTCTATTCTTCGACGAGGTGGAACAGACGCTCTTTTGCTCGGATCTCTTCTTCCACCCTGGTGATCCCGAGCCGATGATCGGCTCTGAGATCGTTGGGCGCGCACGAGAGGCCATCCAAAGTGGCCTGACGGGACCGCTGGCGAAGGACATGCCGTACACTCCGTACACGGACAGCACTCTCCAGCGGCTCGCCGCGTTGGGGCCACGAACGCTTGCGGTGATGCACGGCTCTTCGTTCCGGGGCGACGGCCGGAAGGCCATTGTCGAGCTGGCAGCAGTGGTGAAGGACCTCTTGAGCAAACCCGCGGGATAATCTGAACCGCCGGCGCCTACGGTAGCTCAGCCGGGCCGAGCTTCTTGAACAGGTAGTATCCCAGACGATCCGAAGCGCCGCGGATCTCTTTCATGACCTCCAGCGCTTCGCCATGCCTCACGTCTGCGCGGTAAAGACCGAACACCGTGACGATCAAGCTGAGGAACGAACGGAACCCGAGGCAGATGACCGCGTACGCCATGAGTTCGTTTGTGGATGCGAGTCGTTCCAGAATGGCGGGCAACTGTTCCATCCGGGCCTCCCTTTCGTATCAGCATAACCAAGGACACCAGGTGCTCGCAAGGAAGTGGCCCAGCATGTTCCCGCCCTCACACCGCGCGGGCCGGCGAAGTCGCGCTTACGCCCCACGCCCCCTCACCTCCAAGAAGTGCTCGAACACCTCTCGGGTCGTCTTGCGCGGCGTGTAACCGAACTCCTCTTTGAGTCGCCGGTTGCTGAGCACAGGGCGATAACGCAAGAAGTTCACCTGCTCCGGGCCGTACTGGGTCAGCTTGAGCTTCTTGAGCAACCAGAGCGCGGCGGTCACCAGCCCGACCGGCAGAGGGACGTACGGCTTGCGCATGATCGCCGCCATGTCGCGCAGGGTCAGTGTGCCATCGCCGGCCAGATTGAACGTACCGGTGCCGCCTGCGTGGATGCCGCGCAGGATCGCGCCTACCACGTCCTGGTCCCAGATGATCACGAACGGGCTTTCGGCGCCGGTCAGGCCGAGGACGTACGGCTTGTCGAACAGGTCGGTAATCTGGTTCCGGGCGCGCGCCCCCAGGATCGTGCCCGGGCGAAAGATGAGCTGCAACAGCTCGGGATGCTCCTCCCGCCACCGAGCCAACATCTCCTCCACCAGCCGCTTGTGATCGGAGTACGCGAACTCGCGGTTGCCGCGCAGGGCGTCCTCTTCATCCAACCACGCCGGATTGTCGGCGTGATAGCCATAGGCCGCGCCGCTGCTCGTGTAGATGAACTTCCGCACACCTGCGTCCAGACACGCGCGGAGCACGTTCTGCGTTCCGAGCACGTCGACTTCGTACTCCAACTGCCGATTCGACTGGCGGCCGGGGTTCACTATCGCAGCCAGGTGAGCGACCAGGTCCACGGCATATCGCCGAAACACCTCGGCCAGATTCGGGGCGCGGACGTCGGCCGAGACGTATTCCACACCCGGCAATCGCTCGGCTTCCGGCGGATGGCGGATGTCGGCGGCGACGATCGTCTGCAGACCGCGCCGATCGCGCGCCAGGGCCTCGATCAACTGGCGGCCGATATACCCGCCGGCACCGGTGACGAGAACGGAGTGGTAGGGGAGGTGGTCGGGAATCATCGGACCGACGGAAGGGCGGGAGCACTGGTCCCGCCCTCGAGACTGAAGCCGTGTTCGCACCGACACTGTTCTCGCGGGGTGGTGCATCGCTCCACCCCGAGCAATTGATTCACACGCTCTGCGTAATCCCGCTCAGGGCTGTGCGCAATCTGTCGAGGTGCTCGCAATCGAGCTTCCCTCACCCTGCCGGCTCCTGGTGCATGTCTTTGAAGTACCGCAAGCCGGGGGCGAACAGGTGGGCCGTGGGGTCGACGTCGACGTGGATGACCGCGCAGCGCTTCTCGGCCAGGCAGCGGCGCAGCGCCGGCTCCAATTCTGCGGGATCGGATACGCGCTCGCCGTACGCGCCCATGGCGTGCGCGAGTTGATCCCACGCGATTTCGCCGAGGTCCGTGTTGATCGTTCGGCTCCCGTCCGGACCGAGCGCCGTCTTGAACAGGTGCCGCACCAGCTCCAGCGCGAACATCTGGTTGATCTTCACCATACCCCACTGCCGGTCGCAGCAGACGAGGAAGACGACCCTGAGGTTGTGGCGCACGGCGGTCTCGATCTCTTGCATGTTGAAGCCCATGGCGCCGTCACCGATGAGGCAGTAGACCTGCTTGTCCGGCCGAGCCACAGCGGCGCCGAGTGCCTGGCCGACGCCGGCGCCCAGGTGGCCGAAGTGCGCCGTGGAGAGCTGCGTGTTGGGGGCACGCAGCTCGGTGAAGAAGTTGCCCCACACGGCCGTGTTGCCGCCGTCGAAGACGACCACGGCGTCGTCATCGAACACCTTGCGGCAGATGGCGGGCACGTGTCCCGTGATCATCGGCGCCTGCTTGTTGGCAAGCACCGCGTCGAGTGCAGCGCGATCCGCTGCCTTCTCCTCGGCCAAGGCTGCCACTGCTTTGCGGCGGTCAGCCAACGGCATCTTCCCCGGCATCGCCCCGAGCCGCGCGATCAGCTCGCGCAGGAACACCCGCACGTCGGCGAGGATGCTCAGGTCCGCCGGACGGTTGCGCCCCAGCTCGGCGTCGTCAATGTCGACCTGGATCATCCGCTGCTTGTGGGGCGGTGCCCAGTACGGTGGCTTGCCCCACCAGTCAGTCTCGCCGAGTTCAGAGCCCAGACAGAGCACGAGGTCCGCCTCGTTGCGCAGGTGGTTGCACGCCTCGATGTGCACCATCGGCCAGGCGAGCGTTGAGGTCTCCGGCAGCGCGCCGCGCGCGCTCCACGAGGTGGTCACCGGTGCGTGCAGTAGCTCGGCGATTTGTGCCAATTCGGCAAAGGCCTGCGCGTGGATCACACCTCCGCCTGCATGGATGATCGGCAGTCGGGCGGCGGCCAGCAGCTCGGCAGCGCGCTCGACCTGCTCCGCTGGCGGCGCCATGGGCTCGACGCGCCGATACTGATGCGGCAACGGCAGTGCAATCTCCGGACAGATGCCGTTGATGAGGTTCTCCGGCACGTCGAGATGGACGACGCCGGGCCGGCCCGTGTAACACATCCGCAGCGCCTGGCGGAGCAGCTCGGGGATGCGCTCGAAGGAGGCCGCCGACTGCGACCACTTCGACATGCCGCCGATCACCTTCACTTGATCGAAGCACTGATACGCCCCGCCGCGGTCGGGGTAGGTGATGCCGGTGCGGCGCGAGCTGGTGATCAGCAGCACGCGGTTGCCCTCGCCGTTCTCCACCGCCACCCCGGCCAGGACGTTGGCCACACCAGGGCCGTTGCTGGCGATGCACACGCCGAGCTTTCCTGTCAGCCGCGCGTAGGCGCCGGCCATGTGGGCCGCCACGGCCTCGTGGCGCGGCGAGATCATCTCGATCCCCAGCTCCACGCAGTGGGCGAACAACTGCGTGTACGTGCCGTCGACGATGCCGAAGAACTTCTCGACACCTTCCTGTTTCAACATCCTGGCGATGATCGCACCGCCGGTCGTCTCAGCCATGGTTTGCTCCCCGCACGACTTCCCTTTCCCCTCACTCCCCCCGCACGTGGTCCCTTCCATGATCCGGCCCAAAGCGCAACGCCGACAAGCGCAGCCTCGTCACGCGCCCCCGGATGCCGGAATCACAACCTCTCTTTGGTCCGAGTCCCACTTGCTTCGCCCACTGTGATATGGCGATCCTGTGGCCAAGGAGGTTGAATGGGTACGGCCGTTGGCCGAAGACGTGCAGAAGCGGCACTGGCACACCATAAGCCGGGGCAAGGTCACAGCCTTTGCTGTCCAGCTTGAACTATTGGTGGACGAGGTGTGGCAGCCAATCGTTCGGTACGATGCTGCCCACGGCTTTGCCCATCGTGACGTGCACGAAACACACACGCGCAAGCGAAAGGAGGAGATCGAGTTGGAACTTCCCGAGGCCCTGACGCTCGCCGATCAGGATATCGACCGGAACTGGAGCCGATATGTGGAGGCGTTTCGCCGGAGGGTGAGAAAATGACGTGGTTAGAGAAACTGAACGCAGAGCTGGGTGCCGAGTTTGATCGCTACGTGATGGAGCACCCTGCTTTCGCGGCAAAAATCCCACGGGGCGCGCAGATCATCCTGCAGCTTGCCGGCAATCCGAGATTCAACGCGTGGGTGCGGCGTGTCGCGCGCCGGCAGCGTCAAGCCAACCAGCCCGCCGTCATCGTGCACATCGGCAAGCTGGCCCCAGCCCGTTCGCGCATCCGCGCGCCGAAGCTGGAGATCAGAGCCGCTTGAACCGGGCGGCACGTACAGTTGTCGAGAATCGCCTTGCACCCGGCCCCCGACACCCGACCCCTGTCGTCACCCGCACCCGCTGAGCGCCCGGTTCACCGCCGCGACCAGTTCGTCGATCGTCACCAGCCCGTCCGCGTTCGCATCGAACTGCCAGCACGTGTCCGCCGGCGCACCGCCCAGGGCGATGTTGAGGCCCGTGACCAGCTCGTCGACACTCACGCGGCGGTCGCCGTCGCAGTCGCCGGTGCAGGGGCCGGGGGTCCGGGGCGAGCCGGGCGTTCGGGTGCGTGTCGCCGTGCCGGTCACCACGCCCGGTGGAGTAGGCGTTGCGGTGACCGTGGCCGTCGGCGTCGGCGGCACGGCTCGGCATGCGAAAGGTGCGACAGCGATCCCGTCGGGGCTCTCGCCGACATACACCCGGCCGCGGACGGCGTTCTGCACGGCATCGATGATCGAAACGGTGCCGGGTCCATCGCAGTAGCGGGGACCGACTCCGCACCCGTTGGTCACGAAGACCAGGCGGTCGTCGTGCGTGATGGCCACTCCCCTCGGGCCGCTATCGACGGACAGGGTGAGAAACACCCGCGCGGTCTGCGCGTTGCCGATGGCGAGCTGGCTCGCGCTGTTGCTCGCGGCGTAGACGAACCGGCCGTCTCTTGTGACGGCGATTCCGAGCGGATCGGAGACGTCTGAGATGGTCGCCGTCACCGTTCCGGTGCTCGTATCAATCAGAGAAATGCTATCGGAGAGCTGATTCGTCACGAATGCGAGCGCGCCATCCGAGGTGAGGGCGATCGCGCGTGGATTCTCCCCGACCGGAATTGCGTCGATCAGACGCCCCTCGCCGGTGTCGACGATGCTCACCACGTTGTCGTTGGCGGCGGTCACGTAGGCCGTCCGCCCATCCGAGCTCACGGCAACCGCTGTCGGATTATCTCCGACGCGGATGGATGCCGCGATTTCCGCCGTCGCCGTGTCGAGCACGAGCAGCGCATCGTTGACGCTGTCCGCAACGTACGCGTACCGGCCGTCGCGCGTCACGGCGATTCCCCCGGGCGCTCCATTTACCTCGACGAATCGCTCCACGCGATTGCCCTGCGTATCCACGATGGCGATCGTGTTCAAGCGCGAGTACTCGGAGCTGATCGTGGTCACGTACGCTCTGCGGCCGTCCGGCGACAGCGCGATCTCGTTGGGCCGGCACTGGGACACCGGGCAACCAGCAAGCGGGATCGTATCGGTCGACGTGGAGCTGATGACCGAAATGCTTCCCGAGTCCCGGTTGGCGACGTACACACAGTAGGAGGCAAGGGCCGCATCCGGCGTCCGCGTCGGCGTCGGCGTGAACGTTCGCGTCACCGTGAACGTGTGCGTGGCTGTGCGAGTCGGCGTCCGGGTGGGCGTGTACGTGATGGTCGGCGTGAAGCTGCGTGTGGTGGTCGGTGTGGAGGTAGGCGTGGGCGGCTTGGTCGCCGTCGGAAGGAAATCCGATCGAAACGTGACACCGAAGATGCTCTCCGCACATCGAGCGCAGAGAACCAATTCCTCGGCGCCATTCGGCGCCACGATCTCGGAGAACCTTACATCGGGGACACTGGCAGCCAGCTCGCCGCCCAAATAGAAGGCTCCGCTCATGGAGCATTCGCTGGCTCCCTGTTGTACGAACGCGGTGAGAGCACCCTCCGCCGGGCGGTCCCTGAGATCAAACGTAAGCTGCCCGGCGAAGTAACCATTCTGCCTGTCCACTGCACAGTCGTCCGCATCCGGGCAGCGATCCGGATGCGGATCGCTGAGGCTGATTCTCACTCCGTCGACATCGCGCATTTCGCCGCAGTTCAGGTCCGGAACTCCACCCTCGAACCTAAACTCGATCAGCTGGTCCCTTCGCGGCGTCGGCGTTGGCGTCGACGGCTCGGCAAATGGGTCGAGGCGTCCAATCTTCGCGGCGCAAACCTCGACGAACCACAGGTCATTATGCGGTCCCAACGTGATCGCGCTCGGACAACCCATTGCCGTAGGAATC
>JBBITY010000150.1:1153-7809 GCA_037440565.1 Desulfurellales bacterium | reverse complement strand
GTGATGCGAACGCTGGCGGAGCTGGCTCGGCGATACGAGATGACGTTGATCGAGGGGGCTGGGGGGCTGCTCGTCCCAGTCGTCGGTCAGACGACCTTTGCCGACCTGGCGCGCGACTGGTCTGCTCGGCTGATCGTCATTGTCGGGAACCGGCTCGGCGCACTGAACCACGCCCAGTTGACCATCCGCTGCGCGCAGACTCTTGGGCTCACGGTCGCCGGTTACATCCTCAATACTCTTTTGCCGACACGCGACGAGGCGGCGGCGAGCAATGCCGAGATGCTCGCAGAGCTGCTGGGGCCTCCCCTTGGCGTCTTCCCGTGGGTGGGGCCGGTCGGCTGTACCGCCGCCGACCGCAGGCGTTTGGCAGACACGGCGGAACGGACAATCGACCTCGCTGCACTGACTGAGAGGGCGAACGGTGAGTGACGAGGACCGAAGGGACTCGTCCTTGTCGGTCGTCGCTCACTTGAGCTGCCGCGCCGCTGCCACCGCGGCCTGGTAGACCACTTTGAGCGGTACCGCCTGCTGGCGCGCGAGTTGTTTACACGCATCGTATTCGGGGGCCAGGTTTAGCGAGCCGTCCGGGGCGCGCGCGCGTTTGACCTGCACAGGTCCGAATTCCGTTTCCACGGTGAGCCTTTCGCGCGGCAGGAGCAAGCGCTGCACCGCGAAGAAGCGCACCCCGATAGCGGAGGTCTCGCGCAGGATGATCCCGGCCAGGGCGTCGCGACTTGTGGGCTCGGCCAATACGCGGAGCAATGTGCCGGGCCGGTTCTTCTTCATCTGCACCGGCGTGAGCCAGACGTCGCGCGCTCCGGCCGCAAATAGCTGTTCCATGACGAATTCGTATATTTCTGGACTGCTGTCGTCGATGTTGGTTTCCAGCACGACCATCTCGTCGCTCGCGCAGGCGTTTGCGGCCTGCCCCAGCAGGGCGCGAAGGAGATTCGGGCGGTCGCTCAACGGGCGCGCGCCCGCGCCGTAACCCACAGCCTCCACCTGCATTGGCGGCAATGTCTCGGCCGGTGTTGACAGGGCGGCGACGATCGCCGCTCCGGTCGGCGTCACCATTTCACCGGTTCCGTCGCCAAAGCGTACGGGAAACCCTTTGAGCAACTCGACTGTGGCCGGGGCCGGAATCGGAATGATGCCGTGTTGCGATTCGACCATGCCGGAGCCGAGGGGAAGCACCGAAACGTATACGCGCTCCACTCCCAGTTCCACGAGACCGCTCGCCGTGCCAACAATGTCGACGATCGAATCGATCGCCCCCAACTCGTGGAAAGTGACGTCGTCGGCCGGAAGACCGTGCACCCGCCCTTCGGCATCGGCCAGACGCGTGAATATGGCCAGTGCTTTCTCTCTCACGGCCGGACGCAGCGCACTCGCTTCGAGCATGGCGCGAATGTCGCGGAATGCTCGGTGCTCGTGCCCGATCACGCCGGCGCCCTTGTGCTGCGCAGAGTGGCCCGGTGAGGGGATCACCTCGACATCGAACCTGCGGGCGCGGATGCCGTTCACCTCCCGATCGCTGCTCCGGAGCCGATAGCTGCCCACCGGCAAGCCGGCCAAGTCGCGCTGGAGCTGCGCAAGATCGACGCCCAGCGCGAGCAGCGCACCCACGGCCATGTCCCCGCTGATGCCGGAGAATGCATCGAAGTAGAGAAGGCGCATTGCCTCGAAGCCCAGCGGTCCGGATAGTTCAAGCCGCGCGCGGCTGCAACCGCCGCAGGGGTGGCTCAGCTCAGCACGCCGGCCGCTGCCAATTCTTCGTACTCGCGTCGCGACACGCCGAGCAGCTCCCGATAGACATACTCGCTGTCGGCAGCCAGGCACGGCGCGGGTCTCGCGAAGACCACGGGCGAGTCCGAAAAACGCATCCCGCCAGCCTCGACGACATACGGGCCGAGCACGGGATGGGTCAGTTGGCGAAAGTGCCCGCGGTGAGCGAGCTGCGGATCGCGCAGCAAATCTTGCATGTCTTCCACCACTGCGGCGTCCAGCCCGACCCGCTGCAAGTCTGTCACCAGCGCTTCGCCGTCCTGTCCGCGGGTCCACTCGGCGAGCTTTGCTTCGATGGCGTCGACATGGCGCAGGCGTCCTTCGAGCGTGGCTAGCTCTGACCCTTCAGCCCAGGCAGGATGGCCCATGACCGCGCGCAGACGGGCCCACTCCTCGTCGTGGTGTATGGCCAGCGCGATCCAGCGATCGTCCCCGGCAACTGGAAAAACGCCGTGCGGCACCATGTGCGGAGAGCGATTGCCGATCCGGCCGAACGATCGGCCGGTCGCTGCGTAGCCGAGCAGCCACTCGGTCAGCACATACACCCCCGTCTCGACCTGAGAGACGTCGATGTACGTCCCGCGGCCGGTGCGCGCTCGATAGAGCAGGGCCGCGGCGATGGCCGCGGCGGCGAAACGCGGTGAGAGCGAATCGGTGATCGTTCCGAATGGACCGAGTGGCTCGCGGTCTGGCCAGCCGGTGAGATAGTTGAAGCCGGCAAGCGCGGCGCCTTGGCCGCCGAAACCGGGGTAGGCGCGTTCCGGTCCCGTCTGACCCCAGAGGCACGTGCTGAGCATGATCAGCTCGGGATAGAGGTCTTTCAGGTGCGCGTAATCGAGACCCCATTTCTGCATCACGCCGGGCGCGAAGTTTTCGACCACGACATCCGCCCAGCCGATCAGCCGCCGTGCGAGGTCGACACCACGCGGGTCCTTCATGTTGAGACCAACGCTGAGCTTGTTCGGATTCACGCAGGCGAAGAAGAGGCTCGCGTCCAACTTACCCGAGCCATCATCGCGCAACGTGCGAAGGAAATCGGGCCGCTGACGCGATTCGACTTTGACCACCGTGGCACCTTGATCCGCGAAATACCGGGTTGCGAGCGGCGCCGCGGCACCCGTGCCAAACTCGACGATTCGAAGCCCGCTGTACATCCCCGCGCCGTTGGCTTGGCGCAGCGAGCGGCGAGCAGCCGGGAAACCGCTGCCGTCGAAATCGCCAGCCGCCTGGTCCAACGTCGGGATGACCGCCCGCACCCGCGAAAGCGGGCAATTCGCAAAGCGAGCCGGCAAGCGCAGGCGCTCGCCGCGGTTGTCTGGCGGTTCGATCTCGGTGAAAAAGTCGCGCGCCTTCAACTGGCGGCTCGCCAGGACCTCTCGCTCCGTATTGGCTGGTGCGAGCATGAAGCGGCGCTCGCAAGCACCATCGTACAGCTCTTGCATCGTCTTCGTGCGGAAGAAGGCGGCGAACGGGGCCGCGATGGCATCAACCTCGGCCTGGGTCAGGACGTTGTGATTGTACTTCGTCCAGTCGCGTTCCTTCAGGGCCGGCGTCGCCAGGCCGTGTTCGTCGATGTACTGCACCATGGCGATCAGGCCCGGGATGCGAGCCGGCCCGCCGCGCAAGGCGAAGCTGACGAAGCCGTCCTTGCATGGCCAGATCTCCTGTTGGGTCGTCTGCCCGACGCGGTTGAAGCTTCCCGAGCGCTGCCCCCGGAATCCGCCGACCCACGCTTGGGCCGGCTGCGACATACTTGGCATGAGCATCAGCTCTTGCAGCGAGACGTCGATGTGCTGACCGGATCCGGTGTGATCGCGATGCCAGAGGGCCATCAGAATTCCAGCCGCCGCTTCCGCGCCGGCGTGGAAATGCGTCACCGGGAGCGAGCACCGCACCGGGGCGCGGTCCGGGTCGCCCGTCATGAACAGGTTGCCGCTGGCCGCCAGCGTGGTGAGGTCCGAGGCCCGCAACGCCGCCCGCGGCCCAGTCTGGCCGTATGGGGTGATCGAACACACGACCAACCGCGGATTGAGGCCGTGCAACGCAGGGTAGCCGATGCCGAGGCGGTCGAGGGTACCGGGGGGAAAGCTCTCTATGAGCACGTCCGCTTCGCGCGCCAGATCGCGCAACCGCGCAACGCCGCTCGGCCGCTGCAAGTCGATCACCGTGCTGCGCTTGCCGATATTGCGCGCCAACCATTGTACACCGCAGTCGGGGTGCGGCTCGCCACCCCAGAACGGTCCGCGTCGTCGTGCCGGATCGCCGCCCGGTGGCTCGACCTTCAGCACCTCCGCGCCGAGGTCGGCCAAAATGCGTCCGGCCAAATGCCCGGATTCGTCGGTGAGGTCGAGAACCCGCAGTCCGTGAAGACAATCGTCCAGCATACCCATCCCGTTGCGTGCCGCTGAGGATGTCCCCTCGTCATTGGTAGCCCGTGGCGCCTGGCTGGTGCAAGCCGTGGCCGTCCCCGCCGCCTTGCCGCCCGCGGAGAACCTGTGTTAGCTCGACATCCCAGGGATCCGGCTATCGCGGTGCGCCGAGTCTGCTGCGCGCTGAAGGAGTGACCATGTCGTTCGAAACGGTGCAGTTCGAGGTCGCCGATCGGGTCGCGACCATCACGTTGAATCGGCCCGACCGGCTCAACGCAGTGAACCAGCAGATGAAGGATGAGCTGCGCGCCTGCTGGCAACGCGTGAAGGACGACCCCGACATCTGGGTCGCCATTATCACCGGTGCGGGCCGCGCGTTCTCCACCGGCGCGGATGTAGAGGCGCTCGACGCGGGAGGATTCAAGAAGCCCGACCGCTGGCGGGAGCTGTGCATGCACGAGACCATTCGCGTCTGGCCGACGCCGCGGCGCATGGGGCTCCACAAACCCGTGATCTGCGCCGTGAACGGTCTCGTCGGCGGCGTGTCGCTCGACCTCGTGACTGAATCGGACATTCCGATCGCTTCGGACCAGGCGCAGTTTTTCGATCCGCACGTGTCCATCGGTTACGTTTCGTCGCACGAGATGGTGAACATGGCGCGGCGCGTGCCGGTCGCGGTCTGCCTGCGCATGGCCCTCCTAGGGAATCGGGAGCGCATGACTGCGCACCGCGCATACGAGGTTGGGCTGGTGACCGAGGTCGTCCCGGCAGAGCGGTTGATGGTGCGCGCTCGCGAGCTGGCTGGCATGGTGTTGCAGAATGCGCCCCTTGCCGTGTGGGGGACGAAGTTGGCCGTCCTGCGCGGGCTTGGACTGCCCATCGAGCAAGCGGAAGAGATCGCGGCCGGTTACCTCGAAGTCGTCGAGCAGTCCGAGGATCATGCCGAAGGGCCCCGCGCGTTTATGGAGAAGCGCCAGCCGGTGTGGAAGGCGCGATGAGGGAGCGCTGCGCGGCGGGTGAACAGGGAACGGTATGGATCTGACGTACACCGCGGAGGAAGAAGCCTTTCGCGTCGAAGTGCGTCGGTGGATCTCGGAGAACGCGCCGCGTGCGGCCGCGCCGCGCGATCTGGAGACCGCACGGGACTGGCAGCGTCGTCTGTACAGGGCGGGCTACCTGGGCGCGGGCTGGCCGAAGGAGTACGGTGGGGCCGACCTCACGCCCATGCAACAAGCCATCCTCAACGAGGAGCTGGCGCGCGCCAATGCCCCCGCCGTGATCAACTCGATGGCCATCTGGTGGGTCGGACCGGCCATCATCAAGTACGGGACCGAAGAGCAAAAGCGCCGGTTTCTCGCGAAGATTCTCAGCGCTGAAGAGATCTGGGCGACCGGCTATTCCGAGCCTGGCGCCGGCAGCGACATGGCCGCGGCGAAGACGCGCGCGGTGCGCGATGGCGACGACTACGTCGTGACCGGGCAAAAGATCTGGACCACCATCGCGCACCTGTCAGACTGGTACTTCGTGCTCGTGCGCACCTCCAGCGAGGGCAAGAAGTGGGCCGGCCTCAGCGTCCTGTTCATCGATCTCAAGTCGCCCGGCATCGAGGTCCGGCCGATCCGACAGATCACTGGCGACTGCGAATTCAACGAGGTGTTCCTCAACGACGTGAGAGTTCCCGTGGCCAACCGCTTGGGGGCCGAGGGGCAGGGCTGGGAGATCGTGACCTCGGCCCTGATCAATGAGCGCAGCGGCATTGCGGGTTCGATTCGCGCCGATCAGGCTCTGCAACGGCTGGTGAACTTGGCTCGGCGCCGGGGACTGACGGCCCACCCCATCTGGCGCCAGCGGCTGTCGGATCTGGCGATCAAGGCGCACATCACGAAATCATCTGGGCTGCGCACGATGAGCGATGACCTGCACGGGCGCTTCAACCCGCATCTGTCGGCCGGCATGAAGCTGTTTTCTACCGAACTCGCGCAACGCTTCTCCGAGGCGGGAATCGACATGCTCGGTGTATACGGCAGCCTTTGGGAGGAGCACGCCCCGGACAAGGGCAAGTGGGCGTACCAATTTCTCTACGACCGCGCCATGACCATCGCTGGCGGCACCAGCGAGGTCCAGCGCAACATCGTCGCGCAGCGGGTGCTCGGCCTGCCGCGCCACTGACCGAAGCGACAATCAATGGGCCCGCAGCTCATCGTAGGCGCGGCGGATCTCGAGGGTCTTCTGGTGTGCAAGGCGCTGCAGCTCTTCGCCGAGGCCGCTGACGCGGTCGGGGTGATATTCCTTCATCCGTTCGTGGTAGGCGCGCGTGATCTCGGCTTGCGATGCCCCGCGACTGACGCCGAGAACGGCGTACGGGTCCCATCCGCGGCGCGGGCTCTCGGCGCTCGGGCGGCCTCGGGCGCCGCCCGGTGGCGGCGGCAAGGGCTGGGTGCGCAAGTACTTGCGTATCCACCAGAAGACGCCGAGCAGCATCAGCAGATCGTCGAGCAGGCC
>JBBITY010000150.1:0-1115 GCA_037440565.1 Desulfurellales bacterium | reverse complement strand
AACGCAGGTAGAGGAGAGCCAGCAGGAAGGCCGCGCCGATTGCCAGCCACCGCTTCGGTGGCGCTCGCCGTGCGGAGCGCTGCCACCAGTAGTAGAGTGCGGCGGCGATGCAGAACACCAGCAGAAGACGCATTATCGCGAGCAACCATAGCAAAGAGGGGCCAAGCTGGGTAAAGGACGGGGCGGTACCTCCTCGGGGCCGGGTGTGCGGTGGCCGGGGAGATGGAAACGGGAACGGCCGCGCGGCCGGCCGGAGAGCGGACAGACCGGTTGAGGTGTGACCCGGAGGGTGCGTTCGATGTGGAGATTTCCGGAGGGATTTCTTTGGGGCACGGCGACGGCGGCGTACCAGATCGAAGGGGCGCACGATGCCGGTGGTAGGGGGCGGTCGATTTGGGACACGTTTGCCCACACGCCGGGCAAGATTTTCCAGGATCAGAATGGCGACGTGGCTTGCGATCACTATCACCGCTACCGAGAGGACGTCGCCCTCATGGCGGAACTCGGGCTTACCGCCTATCGGTTCTCTACCGCGTGGCCGCGGGTACTTCCCGCCGGCAGGGGCGCGGTCAACACAGCGGGCCTCGACTTTTACAACCGCCTCGTCGACACGCTGCTCGCGCACGGCATTCGCCCGTTCATTACCCTGTACCACTGGGATCTTCCGCAGGCCCTGGAAGATCGCGGAGGATGGGGCTCCCGAGACACCGCGGCTGTGTTTGGGGAGTACGCGGCGCTGATGGGGCGGACGCTCGGCGACCGAGTGAAAGACTGGATCACGTTTAATGAGCCGTTCTCGGTCATTGTGATCGGCCACATCGTCGGCTTGCACGCGCCGGGCAAGCAGGATGCAGCGTTGGCGTTTCAGGCGTCACATCACATGAATCTCGCCCACGGCGCCGCTGTCCGCGCCCTACGGGCCACGGTGCCCGGGGCACACATCGGCATCGCCCACGTGTCCATACCCGTCCATCCGGCATCGGACAGCGAAGCGGATCGCGCCGCCGCGCGGCGCTGCGACGGCTTCGCGAACCGCTGGTTCTGGGAACCGCCCCTTACCGGCGCCTACCCGTCCGATATTCTCGATCGCCTGGGCTCGCTCGCTCCCCGTATCG
>JBBITY010000149.1:0-7858 GCA_037440565.1 Desulfurellales bacterium | reverse complement strand
GATCGCTCAACCGTTGGTCCGGCACGGTCGCTTCCAGTTCCTCGCCGCCGCCCGGCCGCTCCGCCAGCGACACGGTGGGGTTGCGTCGATCCCGCCGCCGGTAGTCGATGGCCAGGTTCACAGCGATGCGGTACAGCCATGTGTAGAAGCTCGATTCGCCCTTGAACTTGTTCAGGTTCTCGAACGCTTTGACGAAGGTTTCCTGCGTCAGCTCCAGAGCATCGTCGCGGTTCTGGGTCATCCCGACCGCGACCGACACGATCCTGCGCTGGTGTCGTTCGACCAGTTCGCGAAACGCCTCCTTATCCCCGCGGCGACTCTCGCGGACTAACTCCCGATCGGTGCGCTCCACGGGGATTCCTAGCTGGTAGACGGCCGCATTCTGCCGTTATTCATCTTCCGCGACCTGCTCATTTTTTCTTGCACCGATTCAGTGGGCCTCCGCCCAATTGCGGCCCACGCCGACGTCCACCCGCAAAGGCACAGCCAGCGGGAAGACGCCTTCCATCTCTTCCCGCACCGCGGCACACACCGCTTCCCGATCGCCTTCCGCGACCTCCAAGAGCAGCTCGTCGTGGACTTGCAAGATCATCGCCGCTCGCAGTCCGTCACGCGCCAGCCGGCGCTCCACGGCCACCATGGCGAGCTTGATGATGTCGGCGGCCGAGCCCTGAACGGGGGTGTTCGTGGCGGCCCGCTCGGCCGCTTGGACGACGCCGCGCTCGGTACCGCGCAGCTCTGGGATGGCGCGCCGGCGACCCAGGAGTGTCGTCACGTATCCCTGTTGCCGCGCCGTCGCAATGACGCCTTGCATATATGCCCGGACCCCGGCGTACCGGTCGAAGTAGTTCTCGATGTACCGCTGGGCCTCCGCCAAAGGGATATCCAGCTCGTGCGCCAGCCGTTGCGGACCCATGCCGTATAGGATACCAAAATTGATCACCTTTGCGGCCCGCCGCATCTCGGCGGTCACGAGGCTCGGCAGGACGCCGAAGACCTCCACGGCCGTTCGCGTGTGAATGTCCTCACCGGCGCGGAACGCCGCGACGAGCGCGGGATCACCGGACAAGTGGGCCAGGATCCGCAACTCGATCTGAGAGTAGTCCGCCGCTACCAGCACTGCCCCTTCCGGGGCAATGAATGCCTCGCGAATTCGGCGGCCCTCATCGCCGCGCACGGGAATGTTCTGCAAGTTGGGATCGCTGGAGCTCAGACGGCCGGTTGCCGCGACGGTCTGGTTGAAGGAGGTGTGGAGGCGCCCGGTGACGGGATTCACCGCGGCCGGCAAGGCATCCACATAGGTCGACTGCAGTTTCGCCAGAACGCGATATTCGAGGATCTTGGCCGGCAGCGGATGGGCTTTCGCCAGTCGCGTCAAGACATCGACATCCGTCGAGTACCCCGTCTTGCCGCGCCGGACGCCCTTCCGAGGCAGTCCCAGCCGTTCGAAGAGCACCTCGCGCAACTGCGGTGGTGAGTTGATATTGAACTCGCCTCCGGCGAGAGCGTAAATCTCGCCCATCAGTACCTGCAGGCGAGCGGTCAACTCGGTGCTCATGGCCTCCAGGCGGGCCACGTCGATCAGCATGCCCCGCCGTTCCATGGCGGCGAGCACGCGGGCGAGCGGCATTTCCACTTCGTAGAAGAGGCGGTCGACCTCCGCGGCCCGCAATCGGTTTCGCAACTGCTCGGCCAGCGGGTGGAGCAGCGTCGCGCCGGCAGCGGCTGCCTCGGCGCCGTCGCGGAACGCGTCGAGGTGCGCCCCCAGGACCTCTGCCGCGAGCTCTTCGAGGCCGTGCGTCGCCGCGGCGTCGAGCAGATACGACGCGATCATGACGTCGAACGCCGTGCCGCCGACCGTCAAGTCGGCCGCCGCAAGGCGGAGCAGATCGCGCTTCAAGTCGTGCGCGATGAGTTCGAATGAGGGCTCCCGCAGGGCCTCCTGGATGGCCGCGCGGAGCTCCGGACGGTCGAGCGGCACGCGAACGGGCGCCGCATCATCGGCACACAGGACCAACTCGCGTGCCGGCGTCGTGGGTGCGGGGCCAGGATCGCCAACTGCCACCATGGCGAGCCGACCGCGAGCGCTGACTGCAGTGAAGACCGTCGCGAGCTGCGCCGGATCGCGCACCGTCGCCGCCTCGGCCGTCACCTTTGGAGCGCTGGCCGACAACTGCCGGATCAGCGACTGAAAGCCGAGGTGGGCGAAAAGCGTGCGCAGCCCGGCGGTGTCCGGCGGCTGCACGCGGAAATCGTCGAGCGTGTACTGCAGCGGCAGGTCCCGGCGCGCAGTGGCGAGCGCCCGGCTCAGGCGGGCCGTCTCAGCACCTTCACGGAGCCGCTGGGCAATCTTCCTGGCCCCACGCAGCGCCATTCGTTCCACCTCGCCGAGATGGCTCAACAGCCCTTCGAGATCACCGAACGCGCGGATCAGGGCCACGGCGGTCTTCTCACCGATTCCCTTCACGCCGGGAATATTGTCGATCGGATCTCCCATGAGTGCCATGACGTCCACGACCTGTGCGGGGCCGACGCCGAACCGCTCCTCGACCGCGGCGACGTCGATCCACCGGTCGCGCATCGTGTCCCAGAGCTGCACGTGCGGGCCGACCAGTTGCATCAGGTCCTTGTCTCCTGTCACGACCACGCAGTCGACGTTCTGGGCCGCCAGTCGGGTGGTCAGCGTGGCGATCACGTCATCTGCCTCGACACCGGGCTCCGACAGCGCGCACAGGCGAAAGGCCGCCACCGTCCGGTGGACAAAGGGGATCTGCGCCGCCAGATCCTCGGGCGTTGCCGGCCGATTCGCCTTATACGCCTCGAACAGCTCGTCGCGAAAGGTTGCGCCGGGCGCGTCGAACACGACCACCAGATACTCCGGCTTCGCTTCACCCAGCAGCTTGAGCAGCATGGTAGTAAAGCCGTAAACGGCGTTCGTCGGCAGCCCGCTCGGGCTGCTCAGCGGCGGCAATGCGAAGAAGGCCCGGTAGATGTACGAACTCCCATCGATCAGGTAGAGGCGCGGCGGTCGCTCGGCCATGGGAACCGGCGTGGACGCTAACAAATGGGGGGCGCTTCAGCAAATTCCGGCGATCGCGGACCCTTGACAAGGCCGCGCCACGTGACTAAACGCGTACCGCATTTTCTGCCGGAACGGTTTGAATCGAAGGCGGCCTTCGGCGTCAACTGGTGTTGGTGGAACAGGTGCGATGATCGAGGTCCGAAATCTCACCAAGCGCTACGGCGACTTGGTCGCGGTCGATCGGGTCTCCTTCACGGCGCACAAGGGCGAGATTCTGGGCTTTCTGGGGCCCAACGGTGCTGGCAAGACGACCACCATGCGCATCATCACCGGCTTTTTGCCCGCGACGGGCGGCACGGTGAAGGTGGCGGGTTTCGATATTTTCGAAGACTCGTACGAGGTGCGCAAACGAATCGGCTATTTGCCGGAAAGCCCGCCACTCTACAACGACATGACAGTGACGGCCTACCTGGAGTTTGTGGGGCGCATCAAGGGTATTGCGCGCGCCGACCTACCGGCCGCCACGGAGCGCGTCGTGCGGCAGTGCGGTCTCACCGAAGTGACCGGGCGCGTGTTGGGACATCTCTCGAAAGGCTTTCGGCAGCGCGTTGGGCTGGCGCAAGCGTTGATCCACGACCCGAGTGTCCTCGTGCTCGACGAACCGACGATTGGCTTGGACCCGCGTCAGATCATCGAGATCCGCACGCTCATTCGCGAGTTGGCCGGCCAACGGACAGTGATCCTCTCGACTCACATCCTCCCCGAGGTCTCGCAGCTCTGCCAGAAGGTGGTGATCATCAACGAGGGGCGCATCGCGGTCGAAGACCGGATCGAGAATCTGACCCGTAATCTGTCGCTCGAAGAGGTCTTCCTGCGCTCCATCGGCGGTGACGGACGCGGGGCGGCGCAGGAGGCGCAGTCGTGAGAAACACCCTGGCCATTGCGGGCAAAGACATCCGCTCGCAGTTCGTCTCACCGATCGCCTATGTGGTCTTGACGGGCTTCTTGCTGCTCGGCGGGTGGTTCTTTTTCAACCTGCTGGCGCGCTTTAGCTTCTTGCGCCAGCTCTATCTCAGCTTTCGCAACCCCGAGGCGATGCAGCGCCTGAACTTGAACGAGTTCGTCATCGCCCCGTTGCTGCACAACCTCTCCGTGGTGCTCGTCATCCTGGTGCCGGTAATCACCATGCGGAGCTTTGCGGAGGAGAAGCGCAGCGGGACGTATGAGCTGCTCATGACGTCGCCGTTGTCGGTGACCGAGATCGTGCTCGGCAAGTTCCTCGGGGCCTTCGTCTTCATCTTCCTCATGCTGCTGCTGACGGCCGTCTATCCGGCGATCTTGCTCGCATACGGCAATCCGGAGATCGGCGTGGTGCTGAGCGGGTTCTTCGGTCTGCTGCTGCTCGCCACGGCGTTTCTGTCCGTCGGTCTCCTGACGTCGTCCTTGACCGAGAACCAGATCATCGCTGCGGTGAGCTGTCTGGTCGTGCTCCTGCTCTTCTACGTCATCGCCTGGCCGGCCGAGACTGCCGGCGAGACGATGGGCGCGGTGCTGAAGTATCTGTCGCTCACGGAGCACTTTTCCGAGATGGTGAAGGGCGTGATCGACACCCGCGACGTCGTGTACTTCCTCAGCGTGACCGTGCTGGCGCTGTTTCTCACCCAGCGTTCGGTCGAATCCCTGCGGTGGAGATAGGGCGTGCGCCAGTCCAACGGTCTGCTCGGTCTGGTCGCAGTCATCCTGCTGCTGTTCGCGGGCATCGCCGCACTCTTGACCCGCGCCAACAGCAGCGTCGATGTCCTCTACATCGCCGTCCATGGCGTGGCTGGTCTGCTGGCCCTGGTCGCTTATTTCAGCGCCGGACTGGAGAACCTGCGGACCTTTCTCGGTGAACGGTCCACGAAGTATGGCACGAGCGCCGTGCTGGCCTCGGTGTTCTTCTTCGGCATCCTCGGCGCACTGAATTATCTGTCGACGCGCTACCACCATCGCTTCGACCTCACCGAAGCCGGGGTGTTCAGCCTTTCGCCACAGTCGGCGTCCATCGTGAAAGGGCTGGAAAAGGATCTCAAGCTACAGGCGTTCGTCGAAGGCGGCGCGAATCCCGAGTTGCAGGACCTGCTTGACAGCTACCGGTATGCTTCATCGAAAGTCAGCTACCAGATGATCGATCCCGACCGGCAGCCGGAGTTGGCCGAGCAATACAACATCACTGCCTACAACACGGTGCGCATCGAGTATGGCGAGACATCGAGCACGGTGACGCAGCCGACCGAGGAGAACCTTACCAACGCCATCATCAAGGCGACGCGGCGGACCCGCAAGACCGTGTGCGTCCTGGAAGGCCACGGCGAGCCCGACATCGATGCGGTGGAAGACCCGCGCGGCTTCTCGCAGGCCAAGGCCGCTCTGAGCAACGAAAATTACGAGGTCAAGAAGATCCTCCTCGCGAGCATCGAAAAGGTCCCGGAGGAATGCAACATCGTCGTGGTGGCGGGGCCGGTGAAGCCCTTCCTGGCGCACGAGATCAGCGCACTGGATGCGTACCTGCGCAGTGGCGGGCGCGGGCTCTTCTTGCTGCCGCCACAGCGCGGCGAAGAATTCCGCGCCTTCTTGGAACCGTGGGGACTGCGCGTCGGCGACGACGTAGTGGTCGACCAAGTCCTGCGGCTCTTCCAAGGCCCCGCGCTCGGGCTGAGCCCGCTGGTCGACAACTATGACCGGACGCACGAGATCACCAAAGAGCTCAAGGGGCGCACGCTCTTCCCGATGACGCGCTCGGTGACCGCGGACGCCTCGGGCAAGCCGGGGCTGAAGGTCACCGAGATCGTGAAGACCAGTCCGTCGAGCTGGGCCGAGACTGACCTCGCCGGCATCTTCCAACGCCAGCAGGCGTCGCTCGACAGCACGGATCGCAAAGGGCCGGTGGCCATCGCCGCGGCCGTGGACGCGCAGCTCAAGGAAATGGGCATTGCCAATGGCGGTGAGGCGCGGCTGGCGGTTTTCGGCAGCGTCGAGTTCGCGAACAACCAGCATCTCGACGGGACCTACTTCAACCGCGATCTTTTCCTCAACACGGTGGGCTGGCTCGTCGGCGAGTCCGACCTCCTCTCGATTCGCCCACGCGCGATGCGCGCTTCGTACGTCAACTTCAGTCGAGAAGAGGGCACCGTCATCTTCTACCTTTCCGTGCTCGTGTTACCGGAGCTGCTGCTCATCGCCGGCCTCGCCGTGTGGTGGCGGCGCGAATAACCCGCCGCGCGCGACGGACGCCTTGACCCATGCGGTTCCGCAACACCCTGATTCTCGCGTTGGTGTTCGTTGCGCTCGGCGCTTATCTGTACTTCGTCGAGTTCCAGCGCGCCGCTGAAGAAAAAAAGAAGAAGACGCTCTTCACCTTCGAGAGCGACGCCGTCTCGGCCGTCACGCTGACCTATCCAGACCGCGAGATCGCGTTGCGGCTGACCGACGGGGCATGGCGCATTGCGACGCCGATCGACGCGGCGGCCGATGAAACCGCCGTCAAGAACCTGGTCCGCGCCATCGCCGAGTGCGAGGTGAAAAAGACGCTCGACGAGGTCCCCCAAGACTTGGCGCCGTTCGGCCTGGACACGCCAAAGGTGACGGTCAAGGTGACGCTGAAGGACCGCGAGCTGCCCGCCATCCGCGTGGGCAAGACAACTCCGGTCGGGTATTCGACCTACATCCAACGCGCCGACGAACCGAAGATCTACCTCACGACCTCGGCATTCCAGTCGGGCATGGAGAAGCAGGTCAAGGACTTGCGCGACAAGCGGATCGTACAATTCAACGAGGACGACGTGCGCCAGGTCGCGCTGCAGAGTGAGGCGCAGACCATCCGGCTGCGCAAGGCGGACAACAAGTGGCAGCTCGAGCAGCCCGGCGCCTTTGCCGCCGATTCGGCTACGGTGCGCAACTTTCTCTCGACGCTGCGCGCGCTGCACGCCACTGATTTTCCGGCCGAGGAAGCAAGCGATCTGAAGACCTATGGTCTCGACGCGCCGCGCCTCACCGTGACGCTGTCGATCGGAGAAAAGCTGGACGAGGTGCAGGTCCTCTTCGGCGGCCAGAGCGACAAGAAGGACGTGTACATCAAGACCAATACGCGGCCAACAATTTTCACCGCCGCCGAGTATGCGTACAAAGATCTGAACAAGAGCGCCAACGATTTTCGCGATAAGACGGTTCTGGCGATCGACAAGCAGGCGGTCAGTGAGATCGAGGTGGCACGCAACGACGGCGAGGCCTTCGTGCTGGCGCGCTCGGAGGATGGGAAGTGGAGCATTCGCGGCAACGATGGCCAACCCGATGCTCAGAAGATCGACCAGTTTCTCGGCGATCTCGTCGATCTCAAAGGGTACGAGATCGTGACCGACGAACCTGCTGACCTCGGCACCTACGGCCTGGCCACACCTGTGCTCACGATCAGCGTGCGCGGCAAGGACGCGGCCTCGCTCGGCACAGCGCGCTTCGGCTCTCACACTCCGAAGCCGCCCGTGACCGAGTACACGGCAATGCGCGACGGGCAATCAACCGTCTACCACGTCCGCGAGTACCAGTTCACCCGGCTGAACAAGAAGGCGAGCGATTTCCTGCCGAAACCCACGGCCACGCCGACGCCCGCGGTGAGCGCCACGCCGACGCCGTCTGCCGGCGCGAAGTAGAATTCAAGTACTTCGACCTCACGAAGGCCGGCGCACGCGCCGCCGCTCGGACGCCACCGACGGTGTTTGCCGGAGCGAACCCGTACCAGGCCGCCGGTGCCGTCGGGCGAGCAGCGCGCGCGGGTACGAACGATCCTTTCGCACCAACAGC
>JBBITY010000148.1:4355-7860 GCA_037440565.1 Desulfurellales bacterium | reverse complement strand
GAGTCGTTGCCGATCTCGGTCGTAAACAACCGGCCCTGCCCGTCGAACGCACAGCCGAATGGATCGCCGGGATCGGCGAAGTAGGTTGCCGTGAGCTTGCCGACCTGCGTGCCGCTGGCATCGAAGACGCCCCAGCCCGGTGGGATCGCGGGCTGTCCTGTGTCCTCCCCGGCGATGAAGCGCCCCGAACCGTCCGGGAGGAGGCACACCATCCCGTTGATGTCGCGTCCCCTGACCGGGTCGAGGCTCGCGCGTTCGATGAAGATGTCATCGACCAGCGGCAGTTGCTTGATGGTGTCGATGTCGTAGCGCCGCAGGCGGTTACCTTCCGGGGAGTACAGCACTTGTCCCGCGTACACGCTGGGGCATGAGCACAGAAGCGTCAACACGGTGACCCAGAATCGCATCGCCTTCCCCTCCTTCGATCTGCTTGCAGCCGATGTCCCTCGCCCAACCACTCCCGATGCGCGAGGGCGCTGGCACATTGCCACGGGGCAATCGCCAATCGCAAACGGCGGGCGGCGCGAGGTGTGCCGGTCAGGTGAGCCCGTACACCCGTGCGTCCGTGGAGCGGTGGTCAACGTAACAGTGATACGGCATACGGACGCGTGAGCCGTGCGCGCACCCGCTCACCGGTTGAGAATTGCCCGCGCAATGGTCTGCAGTTGAATCTCGTTCGTGCCGCCGCCGATCTCGAACATCTTGGCGTCACGCATGAGCTTTTCCAGCGGCAGATCGGCCATGTAGCCGGCGCCGCCGTGGATTTGTATGGCGTCGAGCGACACGCGCACCGCTTCCTCGGCGCAGTAGAGCTTGGCGAGCGACGCCAGGCGCGCGTCGAGCTTGCCGTGGCGCTGTGCCCAGGCGAGCTTGAAGACGAGGTTGCGAGCGTTCTCCAGCGCCAGTTCCATGCGGGCGAGCTTGAACGCGATGCCTTGAAACTCGGCGATGGGCCGGCCGAACTGCTCGCGCGCATTCGCGTAGCGCGCCGACTCCTCGACACAGCGCTCGATAATGCCGAGGCACATGGCTGGCATCACCGCTCGTTCCAGGTTGAGAGTTTCCAGCGCGGCGCCGCCGCGCGCGCCCTGGGCGGGCTCGATGCTGCCGAGAATGTTGGCCTGCGGCACGCGGCAGTCGTTGAGAAAGATCGCGCCCGTGGGCGAGTCGTGCATGCCCATCTTGCGCATCGGCGGCCCGGTTTCGAGGCCCGGCGTGCCGCGCTCGACGACCACGGCCCGGATGAGCCGGGCGGATGCGCCGGCGGCGATCCGCACATAGACGGCGAACGTGTCCGCGTACGGCGCGTTGCTGATGAAGGTCTTTTGGCCGTTCAGAATGATGTCGTCGCCGTCAAGCACGCCGGTCGTGCGCATACTGCCGAACGCATCGCTGCCGGCGCCGGGTTCGGTGAGCGCCCAGGCGCCGATCTTGTGGAACAGAAAAATGGGCCGCGCGTAGCGCTCGATCGTTTCGGCGGACCCTTGCGCGAGGACGGCCATCCCACACCCGAGGGTGGCGATGAACACCATTCCGAACCCCGGCGAGATGCGCGAGATCTCCTTGAGCAGTACGCTGGTCAGCATCGGGTCGCCGCCGAATCCCGCGGCCGGCCCGGGGTCCGCATCGGCCGTTGCGCCGCCCCGCAGCTTGGCGAGGCGCCGTTCCAACATGCCGACGAGGGTGTCCGAGAGGGCCAGCTCGCGGGCCATCTGCCGCAGCAGGTCGTACGGCAGCAGGGTGCCCGCTTCCATCGCCGGCACCGCCGGCGCGAGCTTCTCCTCACACCACCCGCGCACGGCGGCCTCGACCATGCGCTGCGTCTCATCCAGCTCGAACACCGGCCCTTCTTTAATGTGAAGCCACCGGCCGGCGCAACAGAAAGCCTGTGCGAGGAAGCCGAAAACGCCCTTCGACCGAATGTGTCTCGGACAGGCCACCCGGTTCAGGTCGGCACGGCGAGCTCGCGGTGGCGGAAACAGTCGACGACGTGGTCGTTAACCAGGCCTGCCGCCTGCATGAAGGCGTAGCAGATAATCGGGCCGACAAAGCGGAAGCCGCGTTCCTTGAGGACGCGGCTGAGGGCCTGTGATTCGGGGGTTTGCGCCGGGATGTCGGCGAGACGTCGCCAGCGGTTCTGGATCGGGCGGCCGCCGACGAAGGACCACACGAACCGATCGAAACTGTCGAACTCTTCCTGAACCTGCAGGAACGCGCGCGCGTTGTCGACCGCGGCGGTGATCTTGAGGCGATTGCGGACGATGCCCGGATCGGCAAGCAGCCGCCGGATGTCTTTGGCGCCGAAGCGCGCCACCGTCCGCGCGTCGAAATCGGCGAATGCCGTGCGGTAGCTCGATCGCTTCTTCAGAATCGTGAGCCAGCTCAACCCCGCCTGCGCGCCGTCGAGAACGAGGAACTCGAACAACCGCCGATCGTCGTGCAGCGGCACACCCCACTCCTCGTCGTGATAGCGGACGTAGACCGGGTCGGAGCCGGCCCAAGCACAGCGCCGTTTTTCAGGTGGATGCACGGGACTTCAAAAGAGAGGGTTTCGATGCGGTTACGCGCCTTCGTGACCGTCTCGAACCTGTACGGCGGGCATTGCCCACCGATGTTGGGCGCTGCGCTGCCATGAGGCTGGACCCTGCGATGAGCTTTTTCACAGCTTTTCGGCCGGAAGCCCAACCGGGCAGCTCACGCCCGTGCCGCCGAGGCCGCAGTAGCCGCCGGGATGCTTGGCGAGGTACTGCTGGTGGTAGTCTTCGGCGTAATAGAACTCGGGCGCGGGCCGGATCTCGGTCGTGATCGGCCCGTAACCGGCGCCGCTGAGCATTTCCTGATACGCATCGCGCGATGCCTCCGCGGCGCGCCGCTGGACCTCGTCGTAGCAATAAATCGCCGAGCGATACTGCGTGCCGATGTCGTTGCCCTGACGCATCCCCTGCGTGGGGTCGTGGTTTTCCCAGAACACTTTGAGCAGTGCGTCATACGTGACGACCATCGGATCGAAGACGGCGCGCACCACCTCGGCGTGGCCAGTGAGGCCCGAGCATACCTCGCGGTAGGTCGGGTTTGGCGTGTGGCCGCCGGCGTATCCGACCGCGGTGGTGTACACCCCCTCCACCTGCCAGAGAATCCGCTCGGCGCCCCAGAAACAACCCATGCCAAACATGGCCATCTGCAGGCCGGCGGGAAACGGCGGCTCCATCCGCGCGCCGTTGACGAAATGCGCGGCTGCCACCGGCACACGTTCCGCACGGCCGGGCAACGCCTCCTCGGGCAACGGCAGCCGCAAGACGTGTTCTTGCTGCCACGCATGTCTCAGCCACATCGCGGTAGCCCCCAAACGGGGCCCAGCTTAGCGGGTTTCTTCCTTCTGTGCTAAGCCCCGCGCATGTTCACGGGAATCATTGAGGAAGTGGGGGAGGTCATCGAAGCGGGGGCGGGAACCCTGCGCATCCGGGCGCGCACGATCCTCTCCGATGCCCGGCTCGGCGACTCGATC
>JBBITY010000148.1:0-4345 GCA_037440565.1 Desulfurellales bacterium | reverse complement strand
GCCATCAATGGTGTCGACCTCACGGTTGCCGAGCTGGATCTCGACCGTGCCTCGTTTTTTGCCAACGTCATGCCGGAGACGTATCGGCGCTCCAACCTCGGGCAGCTCAAGGCCGGCGACCGCGTGAACCTCGAACGCTCGGTGCGGCCGACGGACCGCTTGAGTGGGCACATCGTGCGCGGCGTCGTAGAGGGCACCGCCACCATCGATGCGTACACGCCCGAGGGGGACGCGGTCATCGCCCGCTTCCGCACGCCGCCGGAGCTCCTGCGCTACATGGTGGTGAAGGGACCCGTGGCCGTCGACGGCGCCAGCCTGACGATCATCGACAAGACGGCCGACACGTTCGCCGTTTCCCTGGTGCAGTACACGCAGGGGCACACGAACCTGCTGAGCAAGAAGCCGGGCGACTCGGTCAACATCGAGACCGACATCATCGCGCGCTACGTGGAGAGCCTGCTTGCGCAACAGGGAACCGCCGGCGGCAAGCGCTGAAGAGCTGGCCGCTCTTCGCCAAGAGCGCAAACCCATGCCGGCCCGCACCGTGCCGCTGCGCGCGAAGATCCTCTATGGCGTCGCCGATGTGGCGCTGAATGTGAAGAACGTTTCGCTGAACCAGTTTCTTCTGTTCTTTTACGCCGACGTGGTGCGTGTGCCTCCCGGTCTCGTGGGCGCGGCTCTGTTCGTCGGCAAGGCCTGGGATGCCGTCACCGATCCCGTGATGGGCTACATCTCGGACACGACGCGGTCGCGCTGGGGCCGGCGGCGCCCCTACGTCCTGCTCAGCGCCGTTCCGATGGGAGCCTGTTACTACCTGCTGTTCAGCCCGCCGGACGGCGCGAAGCCTGCGCTGGCCTGGTACCTGGCGGCGATGTACGTGCTGCTGTTCACCTTCTTCACCATCTTTGCCACGCCCTACCTGGCGTGGGGAGCGGAGCTGGCGCAGGACTACCACGAGCGGACGGCCGTGGTGCAGATCCGCGCCCTCTTCGGGGTGGTGGGGGGCGTGATCGGGGCGACGATGCCGGTGCTCATCGCCAACCGGTTCCCCGATCAACGCCTCGGTTTCAGCCGCATGGCGCTGATCCTCGGCGCGCTCATCACGCTCACGGCGCTGGTCACCGGCCTCGGCGTGCGCGACGCGGGCCGTCACCCTGGGCGGGGACCGACCCTGCGGCACTTCCTGGCCGGGCTGCGCCAGACGTTCGCCAACCGCGCCTTCAGGGTGATCTTCGCCACCTTCTGCCTGGTAACGACTGCGGCGTCGCTCGGCCAGTCGGTGCAGCTCATCGTGATCAAGTACTGGCTTGACCTGTACGACTTCTTCCCTGCCATCGCCCTGGTGTTCGGCGTGTGCTTCGTCGGTTCATTTCCGCTCTGGATGCGGCTGTCACAGCGCGTCGGCAAACGCCGCGCGTTCATGGTGGGTCTCGGGCTCGGGTGCGTAGTGCCGTTCGGCTGGCTGCTGGTCCCGCCCGGCCATCGGGTGGCCATGCTGGCATTCATGGTTGCGGCCGGGCTGGCGTCCGGTTCCGTCACCCTGGCGATGTCGCAGGCGATCGACGTCGTCGACCTTGACGAGCTGCACACCGGCGAGCAGCGCGCCGGGGCATACTTCGGTGTGTGGACGCTCGGCCTCAAGAGCATGAATGCCCTCGGCATCTTGCTCGGCGGCGTGCTGCTGGAGGTCGTGGGGTACGTACCCGATGTGACGCAGGATCCTCGCACCCTCTGGTGGCTGATCATGTTGGTCGGGCCCGCCCAGGCGGGCGTGCATGCAGTGGGCCTGTTGGCATTCCGCCGCGTCCGCTTCGACGTCGGCGACGTGCATCGCATCCAAGCGGAGCTGCAGGCGCGGCGTCGCAGTCCTTAGCTCGTCCCCGCCGCTTTTTTCACGAACTCTCAGCTCCGGCCGCAGCCGCGGCCACCGCAGGGGGACTTTCCACAGCCCAAAAACTCGACCAGCTCGTAGCCATGAGCCGCAAGCTCGTTTCCAGGCGCGGGTCGCAGGCCGGCCTCGATAAGCAGGTCGCAGTGTACGCAGCACCGCCGCTCGATTCCGTCGGCGCTGTAGTCGGCGTGCGTCAGCACCTCCCGGCCGCACCCCTCGCACCAACCCAGTGTGAAATCGAGCTGCTCGAACGGCGTCCCGTCCATGCGATCCAATCTATGCCGCCCCCTGCCGCGAAGCTAGCCGCGTTCTCAGTGAGGCTTCCGTTCCGAACGGGCAGGCGTCCAATCGCCCACGGCAGACGGAAGGCGGGCGCATGGCCGTGCGCTCCTATGGTGGCCGCGTAAGACCGTTGTTGAGGGGGCACTGCGCCGCGCCGGTGGATTCTTTCGCAAGCTTGCCGCCCTCTTGATGGGCCTCGACTCACCGGTATTGCACCCGGTCACGTGGCACACTCGCTCGTCGAGAGCCGTTCGAGCTCGGCGCGAATCCGTTCGACGTGCGTCGCCGCCCAGTAGACCCGGTCGCAGGCAGGACAGTGAAAGAACTGCGCCTGCGTCGCCAGCACGTACGGCGGGACGCGATCGCGGACGGCGGCTGCGGCCGCTTCCTCCAGCGCGCTGTTGCAGCGCGCGCAGCGCTGGAAGGACGCGGCCCGCGGGTCGATCCCGAATGCGGTCACTACTTGCCGGAGCTGCGAACGGAAGTCGTCGGCTTCGATGAACAGGTGTTGCGGCACATCACGCCGCTGCAGCAGGCGCGTGTCGCGCGTCAGCAGAATCCGGCCCTCGCGTGCCGCACGCTGCAGTAAACGAGACCCCCGCAGGGAGGGATCGTACACGGTATCGAACCCGAGAAGCCGCAGCCACTTGGCCAAGCGGCCGAGCATGGCGTCGGCGGCGAATCTCGGCGTGGCGGACCCCATCGCGCTGTGTCAGGATAGACAGGGAGTTTGTCGATGCAAGGCGCCATGCGGGTCGCACGACGATTGGTCGTGATCGTTTGGGTTGCATTGCTGCTTGTGTTGATCCAGCGGCACCTGCCGGTGCAACGCGCTGACCCACCGGCCTGGCCCGGCGCAGCGCCAGCGGCGACCACCGAGGAGTCGTGGTTGGGGCTCTACCTGCAGGGGCACAAGATCGGCTACGCGCATCAGCGCCTCGCTCCCGCTGGGGACGGGTACCGGACGCAAGAGCAATCAGTGCTTCGCCTCACGGTGCTCGACAGTGAGCAGACCATCCGCGTCGCTGCGACGGCGGAGACGACGCGCGACTATGCGCTGCGGTCCTTCGCCATCTCAGTCCGCAGCGGGGTCGGTGACCTGCACGTGCGCGGCACGGTGGACGAAGGCGCGCTGGCGTTGCGACTGACGATGGGTGCGGAGGAACAGAAAGAGCGGCTGTCCATCGGCGCGCCCATCTATCTTCCCTCCGCGGCGCGGCGCCATCTGGCGGCGGGCCGCCTGCGTGCGGGTGAGCGCCTGACCATCCAGGTGTTCGACCCCTCCGCCATGCAGCATCATCCAATGGAGATCAACGTCGAACAGCGAGAGGCGCTGGTCGTCGACGGGGTGAACGTCGCCGCCTGGCGGGTGCGGGAATCGTTTCGGGGGATGGACACGACGGTCTGGCTCGACGATTCCGGCCACGTCCTGCGCGAACACGGCCCGCTCGGTTTGGTAGCGGTGCGGGAAAGCGCCGAGGCGGCGGTGAGCGGCTGGCAAGACAACGCGGCATTCGACCTCGTGGCCGCCATCGCCGTTCCAGTTGCGCAAACCATCCCAACGCCCCGCGAGGTGAGCGAGCTTGACGTGCGGCTCGCCGGGCTGGGCGCGACAGCGCCGCCGGGGGATGGGCGCCAGTCGTATCGGGACGGAACCCTGCGAGTGCGGCGGGAGAGCGCGGCGGGCGGCGGCACATACGAACGGCCGTACCGCGGCGGAAAGTGGCGGGACGAACTTGCGCCGACGCCCTTCCTGCAGTCGGACCATCCGCGTGTGCGCCGGACCGCCGAGGAGATCCTGGCTGGGGAGACCGATGCGCGACGGGCGGCCGAGCGGCTGCGACAATGGGTGCACCGGCGCTTGGAAAAACGGGCGACGGCAAGCATTCCAAACGCGCTGCAAGTGCTCGAAATGGGCGCTGGCGACTGCAATGAGCACGCCGTGCTGTGGGCGGCGCTGGCCCGGGCGGCGGGGCTTCCCGCCCGCGTCGTCGCAGGGCTCGTCTATGTCGAGGGCGTCTTCCTGTACCACGCGTGGAATGAAGTGTGGCTCGGAACTGCCTGGACGAGCGTGGATGCGGCGTTCGACCAGATGCCGGCCGATGCCACGCACATCAAGCTCATCGAGGGCGGCCCCGAGGCGCACGTCAGCTTGCTGCCGATCATCGGGCG
>JBBITY010000147.1:0-7871 GCA_037440565.1 Desulfurellales bacterium | reverse complement strand
GATGCCCCACAACCACAAGAGAAGGCAGAAGGCAGAATGATGAAGGCAGACCATTCGGCGCCAGCCGTCAGCTTTCTCCCTTCCGCCTTCCGCATTCTCCCCTTGTCATTCCCCACGCGCCGCTGGTCTGATAGCGATCTCGTGCATGGTCAAGCTCATCTTTTTGTGCCGCCGGCGCCCGGACATCGATCACGCCCGCTACACCGAACTGTTGCTCAAGGAACACGTTCCCATCGCGCTCAAACACCACCCGATGATGCGCAAGTACGTAATCAACATCGTCGAGGAGTGCGGGCGCGGCGCCGAGGAACTCGACAGCGTCGGCGAGCTGTCGTTTCCCAGTTTGGCGGACTTCCGCGAGCGGCTTTATGATTCGCCTGAGGGCGAACGGATCGTCCATCGCGACGTCGCGCGCTTCATGGGGAGCGCGCATGCGTATGCGACGACCGAGCACGTGCACAAGAACGCGCGCGCCCCTGCACCGCTGGGCACGCGCTCGCCCGGCCTCAAGCTCATCTGCCCGGTCAAGCGCCGGCCAGACATGAGCCACCAGCAGTTCGTGACGCACTGGCTCCAGCGCCACGTGCCGCTTGCGCTGCGCCACCACCCCCTGATCGCCTACGTCACCAACGTCGTCGACCAGCGGGTGTCGGAGAGCGGCGAGGACTGGGACGGCATCGCGGAGCTGCATTTCCCCAGCGCCGCCGCTCGCGTGCAGTTTTGCGATTCGCCCGAGGGCAAGCGGATCATCCGCGCCGATGTCGCGCGCTTCGTCGGCCACGGCATCGCCTACCGCGTCGCAGAGTACGTGCAGAAGGCCTGACTCAGGCGTCGGAGGTCGAAGCGGGCACCGGTCTACATACCCGCTGTGAGACGGCGGTAGGCGAGCAGGTGCTGGAAGGCCTGGGTGCGGCGGCCGAGGCGCTCGAGCAGGCGCCCGAGGTTGTAATGCGCGTCAGCGAATTGGGGATCGAACTCGACCGCGTGATGATAATGCGCCAGCGCCCCCTTCGTATCGCCGGCATCCTCCAGGACCATCGCCAGGTTGTAATGAGCGACCGGATCCCGGGCGTCGCGCTTGAGCGCTTCGCGATAGAGCCGCAACGCAGCGTCGAGGTCGCCGGCTTCGTACCGCAAGCGGCCCAGGTTCACGTACGCGTCGGTCATGTCCGGATCGAGCGCCAGCGCGCGTTCGTACGCGGCGCGCGCCGCCCGCGGCTCGGCCGCTTCCAGCGCGAGTGCGCGCTCGAACCACTGCGCGGCCGACTCCTCCGCGCGCGGCGGGCTCGCTGCAGCCACCGTGCGTTGCGTGTTGGCCACCAGCGCACGCGTCTTGCGCGCCAGGTCGTCGACATCGAAAACGAACACGCCCTGGCCGCTGTCCGGCTGCCACGCCGCGCCGCCGTCGCGCACGATGACCCGCCGCCCATCGGCATACACGCGTACGCCCGAGAGCGGACGATCCGGCGACAGTTGGCGCGCCAGCTCACCGAGCGAACGCTTGACCCGGCGGAGCGGGACGCCGGCGCGCAACAATCCCTGCGCGGCGCGCAGGTGAACGAGTTCCTGGAACGAGAACTCGAAGGCCCGGCCGGCGCGCTCCGGGCGGCACAACCCCGCGCGCACCATGCCCCGCACTCGCACTGGAGAGAGCCCGAGAATGCGCGCCACGTCGGCGGTCCGGTAGCGCCGCATCGCAGAAGGCTTGGTCGTCGAAGAGGAACCGCGCATTCCCATGCCGGAAATTCCTTGGAACCCTCTCCCGCGCGTGTTGTGGGAGAGGGGCTCCCCCGCCTCCCAGCGCAACGGGCGGAAGACTCGACTTCACTTCACCCTTCTTCGCGCCGAGCGCGCCTGCGCAGCCAGCCGGCCCTTGGCCCGCGCAGGTTTGCGGGCGGCGGCCGCGGCCTCCGCCGGCTGCGCCTGCCGGGCGGCGAGGCTCGCCTTGAGCGCCTCCATGAGGTCGATGATCTGCGCCTTCGGCGCCGCCGCCGGCGTGACCGCGACTTCGCGGCCGGCGACCTTCTGCTCGATCATCTCCAGCGCCCGCTTGCGGTACTCGTCCTCGTACCGGGTCGGGTCAAACGTCTCGGAAGCCAGTTGGTCAATCAACTGCACGGCGAGGTCGATCTCGCCCGGTTTCAGCGCCACCTCGTCGCCGCGCTCGATTTCCGAGAAGTCGCGCACCTCGTCCGCGTAGAACAGTGCGTGCATCATCAACCCGCCCAGCGCCTCGCGCACGAGCACGAGCTGCTGCCGGCCGCGCGTGGAGAACTTCGCCACCGCGCCCTTCCCCGCGCGCGCCATCGCTTCGCGGAGCAAGCGGTACGCCTTGGCGCCGCCTTTGTCCGGACCGAGCAGGTACGCCTTCTCGAAGTAGATGGGATCCACCGCGCTGATGGGAACGAACTCCTCGATCTCGATGGACTGGTCGCTCTGCCGGTCGAGCGCCTTCAGCTCGTCATCGGTCAGGATGGCGTACTGGTCCTTCGCGTACTCGTAGCCTTTGAGCATGGCGCCGCGCTCGACCACCTCGCCGCAGGTGGCGCAGACGTACTGCTGCCGCAGGCGCGACTTGTCCTTGTCGTGCAGCAGGTTGAACGACAGGCTCTTGGACTGCGTGCCGGAGTAGAGCTTGACGGGGACCGAAACCAGCCCGAAGCTGATCGTGGCGGAAGCGATTGCGCGTGCTGCCATGAGCGTCCCCTTTGCAGAACCGGCGCCACCATATCATTGATGGGCGCCGCGGGCGAGAATGTTGTGGTGGTGAGCCCTGCCCCAATCCGACGAAGATCCTCACCGCAGAGGCGCCGAGAATGCGGAGACAACAGTGCTAGAGAGCCCTCTCGGGGAGGAGCGCCAAGGCCATTCTGATGGGGTTCGAGTCCAGCGAAGGCATTCGACAAGAGCGTCGTCTTCTCCGCGTCTCTGTGCCTCGGCGCTAAAGGTGTTTTTCCGGTTCAAGGGTCGAAATGCCGCCTAAGCGATCACTCGACGAGTACCGCCAGAAGCGCGACCGGACGCGCACGCCCGAGCCTTTCGGCGAGACGCGGCGAAGGGGCGCCGGGGACGCCGCCCACTGCTTCGTGGTGCAACAGCATGCAGCGCGCCGAATGCACTGGGATTTCCGCCTCGAGATCGACGGCGTCCTGGTCAGTTGGGCGGTGCCGCGCGGGCCGTCGGTGAATCCGAAGGAGAAGCGCCTGGCGGTCCAGACCGAAGATCATCCCCTCGAATACGCCGACTTCGAGGGGATCATCCCACCGGGCAACTACGGCGCGGGCGCGGTGATCGTGTGGGACCGCGGGACCTACCGCTCGGCGGACGGTGTCCCCCCGGCAGAGGGGCTGGCGAACGGCAAGCTCGACGTGGAGCTGAACGGCCACAAGCTGCGTGGGCGCTGGGTGGTCGTGCGCACCAAGCGCGGCGGCGGGAAGGACTGGCTCCTGTTCAGGAAGGCGGAGGGCCTCGCGCCCGGGCCGGAGCCGGTGCTCGCGCACCCTTCATCGATTCTGTCCGGCCTCACCGTCGAGGAGCTCGAACGACGCGAAGAGCGGACGGATGAGCTGGCCGCGCGGGCGAAGGAGGCCGGCGCCCCGCGGCGGCCGCTGAAGGCCGGCGGCCTCAGCCCCATGCTCGCCGAGACGGCGGAGAAGCCGTTTTCGCGCGCCGGGTGGATCTTCGAGCTCAAGTACGACGGCATCCGGGCACTGGTCGCGAAAGAACCGCCCGTCTCCGGCCTCCCGTCTCCCGCCTCGCCCGCGCCGGGCACCGTCCGTGTGTTTTCGCGCACCCGGCGGGACATCACGGAGACCTTTCCTGAAATCGCCGCATCGGCTGCACATCTGCCGTGTACCGACTTCATCCTTGACGGCGAGATCGTGGCCGTGGACGGACGCGGCGCGGGCTCGTTCGAACGCCTGCAGCAGCGGCTTGGCCTGACGAACCCGGCCCACGTCGCGCGTGCGGCGTTGGAAATTCCCGTGCTGATCTACTGCTTCGACCTGCTCGCCGTCGCCGGTCACGACCTGCGCGGCCTACCGCTCATCACCCGCAAGCAGTTGCTGCGGCGCCTGCTGCCGCCGCAGGGCATCGTGCGCTTCGCCGATCACATCGAGCGCGACGGCGCAGAGCTGTTCGCCGAGGCCGCCGCGCGGCACGCGGAAGGCGTCATGGCCAAACGCGCCGCGTCGCCCTACGAGGACGGCCGCCGCTCGCGCAACTGGCTGAAGTTCAAGGCGCCGCACACCGCCGACCTGGCGGTCGTCGGCTACCTGCCGGGAAAGGGCGCCCGCGCAAGGCTGGGCGCGCTGATGCTCGGGTGGCGGGCCGGTGGCGAGCTGGTGTATGCCGGCAATGTCGGGACCGGATTCGACACGCCGACGCTTGAAGCGCTGGTGCGGCGTCTGCACGCCAGCGAGCGAACGACCGCGGCGTTCCGCCACGCCCCGCGCGCCGTCGGGCGCAACGCGCGTTTCGTCGAGCCGCAGCTCGTCGCGGAAGTGCGCTACACCGAAGTCACCAGCGCCGGCCTGCTGCGCCAGCCGGTGTTTCTGCGCTTGCGCGACGATAAGACGATCGCGGAATGCGATGAGGTACCAGGCGGGAGATGGGAGACGGGAGACGGGAGACGGGACCAGACGGAGAACGGGACCAGACGGAAGACGGGACAAAACCGACGCGCGTCGGGTGTCGGGCTTCCGTCTCCCGTCTCCCGTCGGGTCCCTGCCCCCGACACCCGCCTGCGGCTCACCAACCTCGACAAGGTCTTCTGGCCCGCGGAGGGTTACACCAAAGGAGATCTGCTGAAATACTACGAACAGGTCTGGCCGTACCTCGCGCCGTACCTGCGCGACCGGCCGGTCGTGCTGACGCGCTATCCGGACGGCATCGAGGGCAAGAGCTTCTTTCAGAAGAACGCACCGGAGTTCATCCCCGACTGGGTGCCGACCTGTCGCATCGAGGACACCGAATACTTCGTTTGCAACGACCTCGAGACGTTGCTGTACGTCATCAACCTGGGCTGCATCCCGCTGCACGTGTGGAGCGCGCGGCGCGACGCGCTCGATCATCCCGACTGGGCGATTCTCGATCTCGATCCGAAAGGCGCGCCGTTCTCGCACGCGGTCGCGATCGCGCGACACATCCACCGACTGCTCACCGCGCTCGGCGCCCCGCACTTCGTCAAAACGTCGGGGCAGGAAGGGCTGCACATCCTCCTGCCGCTCGGCGCGAGCATGACGCACGATGAAGCCAAGACGCTGGCCGAAGTGCTGGCGCGGTTGGTCGCGGCCCAGATGCCGTCCCTCGCTACGATCGCGCGCCTGCCGAGCGCCCGCGGCGGCAAGGTGTATGTCGACTTTCTCCAGAACGGCTTCGGCAAGACCATCGCGGCGCCCTTTTCCGTCCGCCCGCGGCCGGGGGCGTCGGTGTCGATGCCGCTCGGCTGGGGGGAAGTGAACGCCGGCCTCGATCCGGCGCGCTTCAGCATCGCCACCGCTCCGGCGCGCGTGCGCAGGCGCGGCGATCCCATGCGCGGCGTGCTGGAAGCGGCGATCGACGTGCACGCCGTACTCGCGGCGCTCAGCGAGCAGCTCGGGTCGATTCTGTGATCTGATGTTTCCTCTCTCGCATCAGAGGCCGTCGATTTTCTAGAAATGCTGCCCTGTTTCTTGGCTGCTGCGAGGAGGATTCCCTCTCCCCCGGCTATTGCGGGAGAGGGACAATGTGGGGCGCTCGCGCCATCACCCACAAGTTTGACGCACACCCGCGGCCGGCGCGCCGCTTGCGCTGAACAGCGCACTCTCAGTACAAGGCTGGGGAGATATGGCCGCACCGCACAGTGCCGCACCTGTGCGCGCACGCCTCAACCAGGCCGCGCGCATCGGTCGCGACCACTACGCCATTCTCGGCCTGACCTGGGCCGGGTGGCTCTTCGATTTCTACGACCTCATCTTGTACTCGTTCCTGCTCGTGCCCATCGCGCACGACTTCCAGTTCAGTCGTGAGGAGTCGTCGCTGGTGCTCGGCGTGTCGCTCGGCTTCACGGCGCTGGGCGGGGTGATCTTCGGGCGCCTCGCCGATCATTACGGGCGCAAGGCGGTGCTGCAGTGGACGATCCTCAGCTACTCCGCGGGCGTGTTCCTGTCCGGATTGGCCACGGGCCTGCCGACGCTCCTGCTGGCGCGGATCATCACGGCGGTGGGCGTCGGCGGCGAGTGGGCGACCGGCCAGACCATCGTCGCGGAAACCTTTCCGGCCGAGCGCCGCGGCCACTACGGTGCGCTGATGCAAACCGGCGCGCCGCTCGGCGTCGGCCTGGCGGCGATCATGGGCAGCTTCTTCGCACCGGTGTTCGGGTGGCGGGTGACGTTCATGGTGTCGGCGCTCCCCGCCCTTCTGGTCACCTTGATCCGCAAGTACATGCCCGAATCCGACGTCTGGGAGGCGTCGCGCGGCGCGCCGGTCCACGGCCCCGGGGCCTTCGCGTCACTGCTGCGGCCGCCGTTGCGCAGCCTCGCCGGCCGCTGCCTCTTGCTGGCCGCGCTGAACATGTCGGCGTACTGGTTCACTTACTCGTGGTTGCCCGCCTACCTGGTTACCGAGCGGCACCTGGGCATTGCCAGCTCGGGGTTGTGGATCCTCACCATTGTCGCCGGCGAGCTGGTCGGTTACGGCACATACGGCTGGTTCGCCGACCGCTTCGGGCGCAAGCCCGTCTTCACGGTCTTCACCGTGATCATGGCCGCTGGGCTGCTGATGATCACGCTCTTCTGGCCGGCGATCGAGGGTCAACCGGGTGTGATCCTGCTGTTCATGCTGCTGGTGGGAATCGGCACCGGATCGTGGTCGACCTTCGGCCCGCTGTTCTCGGAGCTATTTCCGACGGCCGTGCGCAATACCGCCGTCGGATCGATCTTCAACGTCGCCCGCGGCGTGCAGTTCTTCACCCCGTTGATCATCACGGCGGTGGCGCGCTACGCGGATCTGTCCGCGGGCATCTCGCTCGCGGCGCTGTTCTCCGTCGGAGCAGGCCTGGCGGTGTGGACCCTGCCGGAGACGCGGGGGCGCGAGATCGGCGCGTGAGTCTCCCGTTCTGGAGGGCGAAGCGTGGTCCGACGGGCCGTGGCGACTCGGTGGTGAGCAATCGGGTCTCCCTTCTCACCCGCGGTGTGGGCGCCCTGGCGATCGCCGGGCTCCTCGGCTGTCGCGCCGACGGCCAGCCACCAACCGTGCTCGAGTTCTGGGCGATGGGGCGTGAGGGAGAGGTGGTGCAACAGCTCGTCCCGGAGTTCGAGCGGCGCAACCCGGGCATTCACATTCGCGTTCAGCAAGTGCCGTGGAGCGCGGCGCACGAGAAGCTCCTGACCGCGTTCGTCGGCGAGGCGATGCCCGATCTGTTTCAGGCCGGCAACACGTGGATCCCGGAGCTGGTGGCCCTCGGCGCGCTGGAGCCGCTGGACGCATGGATTGCGCGCGCATCGCTGCCGCGCGGCGATTTCTTTCCCGGCATCCTGGAGACGAACGTGATCGACGGGAACACCTACGGCGTGCCATGGTACGTGGACACGCGCCTGCTCTTTTACCGCGCCGACCTGCTGCGGGCGGCCGGCTACGGGGAGCCGCCGGCGACGTGGTCCGCGTGGGTCGAAGCGCTGATGCGCGTCAAGCAGCGGGCGGGGACCGGGAACTACGCCATCCTCCTGCCCATGATCGAATGGGAAGCGCCCGTCATCTTCGCCCTCCAGCGGGGCGCCGACCTCCTGCGCGATCGGGACCAGTACGGAAACTTCCGCAGCGCGCCGTTCCGCGCTGCGCTCGACTTCTATCTGGGTCTGTTCCGCCGCGACCTCGCGCCCCGCGCCGGCGCG
>JBBITY010000146.1:1971-7899 GCA_037440565.1 Desulfurellales bacterium | reverse complement strand
CCGTGCTTCTTGCCCATGGGGTTGAAGTGGCCGCCGGCCGATGCAAACGGCGGCTCGCACTTGCCCACCTCGTGGATGTGGAAGGCATGCGTGCCCGGGGGAAAGTTGCGGACGCTCAGAGTGATGAGGACGCCGTGCGGCGTCTCCTCCAGTACGGCCTCACCGACGGGTTTTCCGTCGGCATTCTGCAGTGTCGCCCGCGCGCTTTGCCCCCAAGCTCGTCCGGCGACGAGGGCAGTGGCCAACAGAAGTCCACAAGTCCACAGCGCTGGCGATCTCATCATGGTTCCTCCCCCAGTGGATTTGCTTCCTACTCTGTCGGGAACAAGACGCGAGGGCAAGAGAGGGGGGAAGGATGAAGGCGGAGGGCTTATGCGCCATTGCTGTGGACCGCGGTGGACTTGAACGTGACGTATACCGGCGTGCCGAGGTTGAGCGCCATTTCCTCGTAGGAGTGCGCGGTGATGCGGGCGATGAGCGGGCGGCCGCAGTCGACGGTGAGCACGATGCCGCGCTCGTCGCGCGCGACCGCACTGATCCGCCCGGCGAAGCAATTGCGCGCGCTCGACTGCAGCGGCGCCCGCGACACGATGATGTCCTCCGCGTCGAGGGCGATGATATGGCGCGGCGCGGCATCGGGCATCTCGATGCGGAGACCGCCGCTTTCGAAATACCACTGCTCGCCGACGCGCACGGTCTCGCCGCGCAGGAGATTGACGAGTGGCGTCGGCGCGAGGTGCCCGGCATCGAGTGCCACCACGTTTTCACTGAGCCGATACGCTTGCTCGACGTTGTGCGTGGTGACCACGACGGTCTTGCCTGCCCCGCTGAGCTGCGCGAGCAAGGACTCGATGAGCGGGATCGACGCGCGATCGATGCTGGCCGTGGGTTCGTCGAACAGGTACACGGCCGGATCGATCGCCAGCGCGCGCGCAATCGCCACTCGCTGCGCCTCACCGCCTGAGAGCTTCCATGCCGCGCGCTCGGCGAATCCGCTCAGGCCAACGGCGTCGAGCGCGGCGTCCACACGCCCGTCGTCAGCCGGCAGACCGCGAGCGCGCAGGCCGTAGGCGACGTTGGCGCGCACGGAGCGGCGAAACAGCAGCGGCGCTTGTGCCACGCACGTGACCTGCCGCCTCAGCTCTGCCAGCTCCGCCTCGCGGAAGGTGACTGTTCGGCCCAGAAATTCGATCTGGCCGGACGTGGGCGAGAGCAAGAATGCCAGCGTGCGGAGCAAGGTGGATTTTCCCGCACCGTTAGGGCCAACGATAGCGGTCACTCGGCCGCACGGCACCTCGAGGGCGGCGATCCCCAGCACGGTGCGAGTGCCATAGGTCACCCGCACATCGCGGAGCCGGTAGGCGAGGGCCGTCATGGTTCTTCACCGCGCCGGCGCGAGCACCGCGGCGCCGGCGTTGACCACCAACGCGACGACGAGGAGGATCAGCCCGAGCGCCAACGCGAGCGCGAAGTCGCCCTTGCTCGTTTCCAGGGCAATCGCGGTGGTCATGGTGCGGGTGCTGTCCTGAATGTTGCCGCCGACCATCAGTGCAATGCCCAGCTCCGAAAGCAAGCGGCCGAAGACGGTCGCAACTGCGGCGAGCAAGCCGCGGCGCATCTCGACCATCACGGTCAGCGCGGCGCCGAAGCGCCCCGCGCCCAATGTCAGTGCGGTCTCCCGGATGCGGGGATCGGCGCCGCTGACCACCGCCATGGTCAGCGCCGCCGCCAGCGGGATCACCAGAATGGTCTGACCGATGACCATCGCCGCCGGCGTGTAGAGCAAACCGAGCGGGCCCAACAACCCGCGGCGCGACAGCAGCGCGTAGGTGAGGAGCCCCACCACCACGGTCGGCAGCGCCGTCGAGGTGTTGAGCGCCAGTTCGGCGGCGCGGCGACCCCGGAATTCTCGCGTCCCGACCGCAAACCCGATCGGTGTCCCGAGAACGGTGGCGAGGCTCGTTGCGAGCAGGGCGACTTGCAGCGAAATCGCCACCGCCGACAGCACGTGCGGATCGCGGTCGATCAACAGCCGCAAAGCGGCCGCAAATGCGTCACCGAAGTCCATTTTGCCGGTCTCAGAGTTTGTGAAGAAATCCCCCAGGGGGAAGCAATGCTCCGCCCCTCGAGGACGATGCCGGCGCAGGGCGGCTGTCCCGAGGGCGGGAGCACTGCGCCCGCCCGTCCACTGACGTTACAGCCTGTCCTCGGAAGGCCTTCTTCACAAGCTCTCAGCGCGGGATCGCGGTTGGATGGAACACGATTTCGCTGCCCACCCTGAAATCGCCGATGATACGCTGGCCTGCCGGCGAGGTCATCCAGGCGATGAGCTGCATGGCTTCGAGGTATCTCACCTGCGGGTGGCGGGCGGGGTTCACGGCGATGATCGTGTACGGATTGAACAGGGCCGGATCGCCTTCGCAGACGGCGACCAGGTCGCCGCGGTCCTTTACGGTCGCGAACGTCGCGCGATCGGTCAGGGTGTACGCCCGCCGTTCGTCGGCCATGCGCAGCACTTCGCTCATGCCGAGTCCGGCGGAGAGATACCACGCGCCGCTCGGCGCGATGCCCGCCGCCTGCCAGAGCGCGCGCTCTTTCTGATGCGTTCCCGATTCGTCGCCGCGCGACACGAAGGTCGCCTGCGCCGCCGCGAGCTTCTGCAGTGTTGCGGTCGCCGTCGCGCTGCCGCGCACTCCGGCCGGATCAGCGCGCGGCCCGACAATCAGGAAGTCGTTGTACATCACGTCGCGCCGGTTGACGCCGAAGCCGGCCGCCATGAAGGCCCCTTCCAACTCCGGCGCGTGCGACAGCACGACGTCGACGTCGCCGTTCTCGGCCAGCTTCAACGCCTTGCCGCTGCCCACGGCGACAACATCGACCTCGAGGTGAAAGCGTTGCTCGAACGGCGGAAGCAGCACTGCCAGCAAACCGGACTGCTCGGTGCTCGTCGTGGTGGACAAGCGGAGGCGCTCCTGCGCCGCGGATCCGGTGGTCAGCAGCAGGCAGAAGAGCCCCGCCACCCATGCGCGCATGACCACCCTCAAACCCTTGGCCCCTTGAACCCTGCCCTCAGAACTCCAACTGCACGCGGCCGAGAACGGCATTGTTGGAATGCTTGTCCGGATTAGGGGAGAGGTCCTCTCCCGCCTCGTCGAAGTGCCCGTACAGGTAATTCACCGACAAGCGCACCAGCTCGTTGGGGTACCAGTTCACGCCGGCGACCACGCCGTCGTATCGGTTGCGGGCGCTGTCAGCATCGGGCGTATCGGGGCCGTGGCGGAGCCTGAAGAACTCGTACCGCAGCGCCAGCTCCCAGGCACCGCAACCGGGGTTGCGAAAATCGACCAGCGGAGTGCGGGGCTTGATCCGCGCATTGAACGGCTTGGTCTCGCCGGTCAGCAACCAGGTGCCGCCGATGTATGCGCCGTTGGTATCGAGGTCCGGCAGATCGGCCCCCTGTGCGCCGAGGCCGTCACGCGCCTCCTCAGTGTGGATGTACTCGCTCACCAGTGAGAAGGGGCCATCGAGCCATGCCGCGTGGCCGCCGGCCCGCCAGCGGTCGCCTCGCCGAGGGACGGCCTCGAAGAAGGTGAAGCCGGTCGCCGTCGTGCCGGCGATACTGTTCTTGGTCAGTGCCGCGCCGCTTGTTTCCCGCGGCTGATGGCCGAAGGTGCCAGCGCCGCCGACGGTGAACCCGCGCAGGTGCGCCGGCCCGCCCGCGGCAAACGGCGCGAGGACGAGCCGGCCGATCACGTCCTTGTCGCTGTTGTTGTCGCTGCGATTCTGACCGGCGCCGTTCATGACGGCGAGCTGGTACGACACGACCTTGTCGGCGAGATCGCCGAACGCCATCAGGCCGATGTCGCGCGATGGGTTGACGGTGCTGTTCACCACTGCGGCGCGCTCGACAAAGTCGATGAAGCGCTTCGACAGGAGGGCTTCGTAGCTGAACGGGACCTTGAACTGCCCGATCTGCACGTTCAGCGCTGGCCAGATCTTGGCCGCGAGGAAAGCATCGCGCAATCCGGAGCTGGCAGTGAAGTCGTTTTCCAGGCGCAGGCGGAAGATCTTGTAGAACGTCGCGTCGGCGGAGAGGCGGCCGCGATCGAGGGTGACGGTATTGTCCTGCACCGTGTCGGGCTCCAGCAAGCGGACGTTGCTGGCCACGCGGCCGTTGAACCGCAGCCCGAAGTTCCCGTCCGCCCCGCGCAGAAAGAATCCCTCCTCGTACCCGACCTGCAACGGTGCCTTGGCCAGAATCTGGAGCTGTTCTTCCACCGTGCTGAGCCGGCGCTGCGTGTCGGCCGCCGGTGCCGCCTCGCCGTCTGGATTGGCATCGCTGGCCTGCGTCCACTGTGGGCATGCGATCAGGCAGCCGAGGAGCACCGCGACCAGTGGGGCGGCGGGGGCGACGCGAGAGGGGCGCGCGCCTCGAGCCTTCGCGGTGCCAACCGCTCGGGTCTTTCGCGCCGTTTCTGTTTGGGACGATCGGCAGTGCGACATGGCGCGGCGATCTATCCCCGCGAGAAGAACGGTGTCAAGGTGGCGCTACGAGCTCGTGAAGAAATCCTCGTGGGGACAGGGCGTCACACAGCGGAAGGGCGGGAGCACTGCTCCCGCCCTCAAGAGTGGAGCTGCCTTGCGCGGGCGCCGCTCGTGAGGGCGGAGCATCGCTCCACCCTGCGTGATTTTGTCACCAGCGCTGCGTCCTGTCCCGATCGACCCACTGCGCCTGCTCGGAACCCTCACCTCGACCCCCTCCCGCCACGAATGCGGGAGAGGGGTCTTTGGACGGGCATTCTGATTGCCATCGGGCGAGCGAAGCTCATGCGCACTTTGTGGTAAACAATCCGCACGGGAGTCCAAAATTGGAGGTGAACTCATGGCCGACGCGAAGCTCCGGGTGAAGCAGATCATCACTCGCCTGAAGAAGGCCCACCCGGACGCCAAGCTGGCGTTGGACTTCTCGTCCCCGTTGGAGCTGCTGGTGGCGCTCATCCTGGCAGCCCAGTGTACGGACACCAAGGTCAACGAAGTCACCGCCACGCTGTTCAAACGGTTCCGGACTGCGCGCGACTACGCCACAGTCCCGCAGGAGACACTGGAGGAAGCTATTCGCCCCACCGGATTCTACCGACAAAAGGCCAAGACCATCCGCGCCTGCTGCCAGCAGCTCGTCGACCGTTACGGGGGGGACCTGCCGGTCGATCGCGATGCACTGCTGACCCTGCCGGGCGTCGGCCGCAAGACTGCCAACATCCTGCTCGGCAATGCCTTCGGCGTTCCCGGCATCGGGGTGGATACGCACGTGATGCGGCTGGCCCAGCGCCTGGGGCTGACCCGGCACACGGATCCGGACAAGATCGAGGCCGACCTGGTCCCCCTGGTTCCACCCAAGGAACAGGTGAAGTTCTGTCACTTGCTACAGTACCACGGCCGCCGCGTGTGCCTGGCGCGCAAGCCGAATTGCCCCGCGTGTGTGATTGCGGATCTCTGCCCGTTTCCCGACAAGACAAAGGCCCCTCCGACGCGGACAGGTTCCAGGTGGGTGAAGCAAAGAGCGTGAGCAGGCCGTTCAAAGAGGCCGCGCTCATGCTTCGACAAGCTCGGCGTGAGCGGGACACACGTCAGCTCCCCTGAGAGCCCGTGAAAAAATCCACGGCGAGGCCTGCGGTGGGGAGAAGCCGGGGCGGGAGCACTGCTCCCGCCCTCAAGACTGGAGCCGCGCTGCACCGGCACCGTTCTTGAGGGGTGGAGCATTGCTCCACCCCGAGGGATTTCTTCACAAACTATGCGCCCGCCGAACGGCGGGCGGAACGCCTTTTTCGGCCTGCCGTTAGCGCTCGGCCAGCGACCCTACAGGGCCCCCGTTTCGCATCCAGCAGCAAAGCACCGGGGACCGCCGGTTTTTTTGCTTGGCAAACCCCA
>JBBITY010000146.1:0-1951 GCA_037440565.1 Desulfurellales bacterium | reverse complement strand
GGCAGGGGTCGGGGGGGCCTGGGGGTCGGAGCGGAGAATCGGCAAGAGGGCATTGGCGGGGCGATGCGCATCCTTGTCAGTGCGCAACGGACGATGAATCGAGTCGAGATACACGATGTGCCGAAGCAGGAGGTTGTCGGGCACATGTCTCGACTCGGCCATCACGTCGAGGCCGCCCCGCCACAGGCGCGCTTCGACTTTCTGGTTGACGGGAGAGTGCGGCTGGCCTTGCGGGTGGCCTACCCCAGTTCGTCGCGGCGCCGAGTGCACGTCGGCGGGCGGCGCTACAACTACGTGTACCGAGCCTGGAATTTCAATTTTCATCACCGGGGGAAAGTCGGCGATCGTTACAGCGACTTCTTTGCGTGCATTCCCCTCGTGCCCGGTCAGCGGCTCGATCTCAGCCAGGCCTTCGTCATTCCCTGGGAGGCCATCAGCGGCAAGACGTTCTACTTGCCCGATTCGCGGCGCACGTACGCCGGCAAGTTCGCCATCTACCGCAACGCCTGGCACCAGATCGGCGCGCAAGCCGGGGGTGAAAGCGTGGATCCGAACGACGGCTCGGCGCGGCCGCGGCGGCGCGTCAACGAACCCTAACCTGGGTTTCCGGCGCCGGGGGCAGGTGCCAGGTGCCGGCACCCGCAGCCAGCACCTCAGACCTGTTCGGAAAATGGTGGGGCGGACTTCAGTGTCTGCCTGCCTGCGCAGGCAGGGACGCCCGCGCCACCAAGGCAAGAATTCTCCCGCGAGCCCTGGGACCTGGCCCCCGGTCCCTGACACCTGGCTTCCGCCCGCGGGATTCATTCCCTGGGACCGACTTGATATGGTCGTGGCGTGAGTCAGCACGCACATCACGCACGCGACGTGGCTTCAGTCGAGTGCGGCGTCGTCACGATCAGCGACACGCGGACGGAGGCCGATGACACCAGCGGGCACCGCATCCAAGCGCTGCTGCACGAGCACGGGCATCGGATCAGCGTCTACCGCATCGTGCCGGACCAACCGCGCCGCATTGTCGACGCTCTTGGCGCCATGCCGCCCACAACCGAAATCGTCATTTGCAGCGGTGGCACCGGCCTGGCCAGACGGGACACCACCTACGAGGTCGTCGCGCGGCTCTTCGAGAAGGAGATCTCGGGTTTTGGCGAGCTGTTTCGCATGCTGAGCTACGAACAGATCGGCGCCGCGGCGATGTTGAGCCGGGCCACCGCCGGGGTGGTTGGATCGCGCGTCGTGTTTGCGCTGCCCGGATCGACGGCGGCCGTCGAGCTGGCCATGACGAAGCTCATCCTGCCCGCACTCGGGCATCTGGTGGGATTAGTGCGGGGGTGACGAATTGAAGGTCCACCTGCGATTTTTTGCCATGCTGCGGGAGCGGCTGGGGACGAGCGAAGCGGACGTGACCCTCCCCGAGGGCGCGACGATCGAGCAACTGTGGGCCATACTCTGCGAGCAGCACCCGCAACTGGTCGAACTCACGCCGTCGATTTCCTTCGCCGTGAACCGGGAGTACGTCGGGAAGGACCACCGCCTGTCGGCAGACGACGAGGTGGCGCTCATCCCGCCCGTCAGCGGGGGGTGAGGGCGCCTGGAGTCCGGCTTTCAGGCGGGCTATGAGGACCCCATGTTCGAGATCGTCTCGCGCCCGATCGATATTCCGGCGGTCGTCGCGGCGGTGGCCGATCCCGGCACGGGCGCGACCGTGACCTTTGTCGGCACGACGCGCGATCATCACGAAGGGCGGCGCGTGACCCGGCTCGAGTACGAAGCCTATCCCGAGATGGCCCTGGCGGAGTTGCGCAAGATCGGCGACACGGCCCGCGCGCGCTGGCCGATCGAGCGCATGGCCATCGTGCACCGCATCGGCGAGGTCCCGGTGGGCGATGCCAGCGTGGTGATCGCCGTATCGGCTGGGCATCGCGCCGCCGCCTTCGAGGCCTGCCGGTTTGCC
>JBBITY010000145.1:0-7917 GCA_037440565.1 Desulfurellales bacterium | reverse complement strand
CGTGGTTCGGCGTGAGGACGGTACCCACTTCGAAGTAGCTGACCACCGGCAGGTTGATGAGGAAGCCGAAGATGCCTGCGCCGACGAAGTTCCAAAAGCCCACGGCCATCAGAAAGTAGAACGTCCACCGGTGCGGAATCGAGATTTGCTTCCCGCACACGTCGCACTGGGCGCGGGTGAGCTTCACGAAGTCCCACGCGTCCAAAGTCAACAGGGTCAACGGCACAACCTCCATGGCGGAAAACACTGCGGCCAGTGCCATGGTGATCGTGCCCTGCCCGGTCCGGTACCAGTGATGGCCGGTGCCGAGAATGCCACTGCCCAGGTAGAGGATGGCATCGAGGTACACGACGCGCACGGCCGTCTGCTGGGAGACGACGCCGAGCTGGTGGAAGATGGTGGCCACCATGGCGGTGACGAACAGCTCGAAGAACCCTTCCACCCACAAGTGGATGATCCAGAACCGCCACGTGTCCACCACCGAGAAATGGCTGTCGCGGCCAAAGAACAGGGCCGGGAGATAAAAGAGCGCGATGGCCGCTGCCGAGTAGAGCAGGAGCGAGGCGATCTCACCCCGCTCCGGATGGCGTCGCGCCGGCGCGATGGCGCGGACGAGCAAGACCACCCATAGCGCCAGCCCTGCCGCAAGCGCGATCTGCCACGCGCGGCCCAGATCGAGGTACTCCCATCCTTGGTGGCCGAACCAGAACCAGAGTCTTCCCAACCATTGATTGATGCCCAGCCACTCGCCCAGGAGGCTGCCCAACACGACCACCACGAGGGCGGCAAAAAGGACGTTGACGCCGACCGCCTGCCCCTTGGGATCCTGGCCTCCCAGCGAAGGCGCCAGGAGCAGGCCCCCCGCAACATACGCAGTCGCAATCCAGAAAATGGCGAGTTGCAAGTGCCAGGTGCGCACGATGTTGCTCGGCACCAGCCGGGCCAGATCCATGCCGTAAAATCCACCCGGCTCGGCTCGGTAGTGCGCCGTGGCGCCGCCGACGACCACTTGGGCGAGAAACAACACTGCCACGAAGACGAAGTACTTCACCGTGGCGCGTTGGCTTTCCGTCGTCACGCCGGGCACCAGTTGCGGATGGACGTGCTCGGCCCTGCTCTTCCAGCCGAGGAAATCGAATCGTCCGAACGCGAAGAGCACCAGGGCCATGGCCCCGAGCAGGGCGATGAGACTGAGCGCGCTCCAGAGCACCGCCTCGCTGCTGGGCGTGTTGCCCACGGCGGGATCGTACGGGAAATTGTTGGTGTACGAGTACGGCTTGCCGGGGCGCCGCGCGACCGATGCCCACGCTGTCCAGGCAAAAAACGCCGTCAGTTGACGGATCGCGTTCGTATCCGCGATGTACCCCACTGGCAGGCCCGCGCTCGTGTCGGGCTGGCGGAAGTGTTCCGCCCACATGGCCGTCTGCTTGCGGAACGACGACGCCTCGGGCTCGGTGAAGGTCAGCGTGCCGCTCTGCGGATCGTAGCGGTTCGCCTGCAGCAGCGCCGCCATTTCCGCGGCGACGGCGCCGCGTTGCGCGGCGCTGAGGGCGCCGATGTCCGTGTGGGATCGCTGCACCGCAATCATCCCGGCGGCATCAACGGCGAGCGTGTGCAGGTAGCCGGCGGAAAAGTCGGGGCCGAGGTAGGCACCGTGGCCCCAGATCGTGCCGTTCTCCATCAACCCGTAACGGAGAAAGACCTCCTGCCCGGCAAGGACGTCATCGCCGGTGAAGAGCGTGTCGCCCGACAGCGTGAGCACAGCGCGGGGAATGGGCGGCGCGTCCGTATAGGTTTTCGTAGCGAGCCAGATGAGAACGGCCAATCCCGACAGCACGATGAGGACAACGCCGCGCCTCCACCACAAAGAGAGCGTGTCACCACTCACTGTTGCGGCGGGCATGTTCATCTCCTTCACCAACGGTGGCATCACGACCGTGTTTCGCTGCATCGATCGTTGCTGCTTGCACACGGACTACCCTGAGGTGACCGATCGCGTTCATGCGACCCTCATCCCGGTCCGCCACGGAACGGGACAGAGATCTCCCCGCTAGCGATCAAACGCGCCGAACGCTCATACGTCAAGTATGCCCACGCCCAATCGAACAGGACGAGGAGCCGGTTGCGAAAGCCGATCAGCCAGACAATGTGCACGCAGAGCCACAGCACCCACGCAAAGAACCCGGCGCACTGAAAGCGTCCCCACTGCAACACTGCTGCTGCCCGCCCGATCGTTGCCAGGGCACCGCGGTTGCGGTAGCGGAAGGGGCGGCGCGGCTGCTGCGCACACTCCCACAGGATGTTGCGCGCCGCATGCCGGCCTTCTTGGATGGCGACGGGCGCCAGCGCAGGCAGCGGCTTGCCCTTAGCGTCCAAGGATGCAGCCAAGTCACCGACGACGAATACTTCGGGATGGTCAGGAACGCTTAGGTCAGGATTCACCAGTACGCGGCCGGCGCGGTCCAGCGGCACGCCCAGCGAGCGCGCCAGCGGCGACGGCGCCACCCCCGCTGCCCATAGCACCGTCGCCGCCGCAATGCGTTCGCTGCCGAGCGTCACCGCGCCGGGTTCGACGCTTGTCACCGGTGCGTTCTTGCGCACCTCGACGCACAGGCGCTGCAGCGATGCCTCCGCCTTACGCGACAGAGCTGCGGGGAAGGAGGGAAGGATTTGCGGTCCCGCCTCGACCAAGATGGTGCGCGTCTCGCGCGGATCGATGTTGCGAAAATCGCGCGCCATGGCTCTGCAGGCGGTCTCCGCAATCGCGCCGGCCAGCTCAACACCGGTGGGTCCGTCTCCGACGATGACGAAGGTGAGCAACGTCCGGCGCCGCGCTTCATCGGTTTCGCGTTCCGCTGCTTCGAAGGCGAGCAAGATCCGATGCCGGATCTTGGTCGCGTCGTCCAGATCCTTGAGGCCTGGCGCATAGGGCTCCCACTCAGGATGGTTGAAGTACGAATGTCGCGCGCCGGTAGCGACGACCAGGTAGTCGTACGCCAGCTCGCCGTCTTGCAGGATCACCCTTCGCGCCGCCGTATCTATGGCGACGACCTCAGCCAGCACCACGCGGGCATTGCGCTGATGGCGGAGGATGGCCCGGATCGGGTAGGCGATTTCGGTCGGCGAAAGGCCGGCGGTGGCGACTTGATAGAGCAGCGGTTGAAACAGGTGATAGTTGTGCCGATCGACCACCGTGACGCGTACGGGAGCGCGGCGCAGCGTGCGTGCCGCATAGAGCCCGCTGAAGCCCGCTCCGACGATGACCACATGCGGCTCTCTTGGGGTGATCGGCACGATGCGGTCCTGAGTCACCGCCTCATTCGCGCGACCGCCTTCCCCGCAGCTCCGGTCTTGCCCGCCGGCCCTGGGTGGCCTTGACCAGCTCACCATGAAGCCTTTTATGCTCCACTTTCAAAGGCTGCGGAAGTCGCCCTGAGCCTGTCGAAGGGCGCTCAGACGGACCTGTATAGGACGAGCGCCTGTGCCTTCAGGGATGGTGCGCGTGCCCTGCAGGGCCGCCATGGATCTCGGCAGGCGCGGCGGATTCGTGCATCTCGGGAAAGTGGCCGTGCGCGGGGCTGTGCGCCGCCTCGTAGATGCCCTCGACGTAGTGAATGAAGGGGACGTACGTTTGCACGTATGCCCTGCCCGCCGTGACGTCATTCGCATTGAACGCCTTCTTGCTGTTGGCGGCTTCAAAGCGCTCGCGCACGCCGCGCTCGACCGTGTCAGCCAGCAACTTCACCAGCGGCTCCACCGATCCATCCTGCAGCGCCTTGTCCGCCGCGGGAATCGCCGGCCCCAGATCACGGCCGGCCGGTTTCAGGCCGGTGTACGGCGCCCCTTCTCCGGCGCGATGAATGCGCACCAGCGTTTCGAAGAAGTACATGTCGGCCAGCTCCTTCGCTTGCGGACCCAACTTCCGCACTGCGCGGGTGCGTTCGAACGCGTGCTTGATCTCGGCCTCGTCCGCCGCTTGCACCCAGATGAGCACCAGGTTGACGTTACCGGTCTCCAGCGCCTTTCGAGCCGCAGTGACGACCGGGCCGTCCATGCCGTCGCAGTGGGCGGCCGCGCCACCCGCCGTCAAGACAATCGCCGCGAACAGGCTCGCAGCCAGATGCCACCAAACTTTCATCGCTTCCTCCGTTCTTGCGCACGCCGCAGCTCACGCGGGCTCGCCGGCAGGTCGGGCGGCGCGCAGGGTCAGCAGGTCAACGACGGCGAGGATGACTCCCGCCAACAGCGTCAGGCCAAGCACGACCAGGATGGCGAACCAGAAACGCATCTGCGCTTGCGCAGTCATGTACCCAAGCCCCATCACCCGCTCGATGTACGTCTGCAGCACGCCGGCGACGCTGAAGGCCAGGGTCATCGCAATCATCGGCAGGCTCAGCCACCAGAACGCGACGGTGCCGCGCCGCTCGTCGTAGGCGGCCAGGCCCTTCAGCTTCGGCATGGCGTAGTAGAAGAACATCAAGTTGAGGAGCACGTACGCCCCGAAGAAGGCAATGTGACCGTGCGCGACGGTCACCTGGCTGCCGTGGGTGTAGTAGTTGATCTGCGGCAGGGTGTGGAGAAACCCCCAGAACCCGGCGCCCACCACGTGCAGAATCGCCATGCCGACGGCGAGGGTGAAGATCAGGCGACCCTTCACTTCCAGCCGCCGCGCCTTCAGGTAGTGCTGCGCATCCACCAGCATGAGGAGGATGGGCACGGGTTCGAGAGCGCTGAAGATGCCGCCGACCCACAGCCAGTACCTGGGCGCGCCCAACCAGTAGTAGTGGTGCCCGGTCCCGGCGATGCCTGTGAACAGAAAGAGGCCCAGCTCGACGTACAGCCACTTCTCCACCGTCTCGCGGGGGACGTCGGTGATCTTGATCAGAATCCAGGCGGTCAGGGCAGCCGCCACCAGTTCCCACGCCCCTTCCACCCACAGGTGGATCACCCACCACCAGTAATACCAATCGATCGTGAGGTTGGCGTAGAAGGGCAGATTGAAGAGGTACATGGCGGCGAGGAACACCAGCCCGCCGAGCAGCGACCCCTGGATGACCGTTCGGCGCCGGGCGCGGAAGATCGTCATGCCGACGTTGAAGAGGAAGATGAGCGCGCCCACCACGATCAGGTAATCCAGCGGATGAGGGATCTCCAAGAGCGGCTTGCCTTTGGTCCAGCCCATCACGAAACCGACCACAGCGGTGACGCCGGTTCCCGCCAACAGGACAAGCTGCACGTACGCCAGGACGGGGCTGAAGATCTCGCGCTCCGCCTCCTCGGGCACCATGAAGTACGCGCTGCCCATGAAGCCAAGGAGCAGCCACAAGACCAGGAGGTTTGTGTGGATCGCGCGCGTCGTACTGAAGGGGATGACGTCCACCAACCACTGCGGCATGGTTACCGCATAACTCAGTGCCAGCCAGATCCCCACGGCCACCTGCAGCACGAAGAGCAGCAGAGCGAGCACGAAATACGGGTACGCCACGCGTTGCGATTGATATGTGAGTTCCATGAACCAGTCCCCCCGTGTTCCCTACTTCATCCCGGCCAGGAAGCGACCGATCTGATCTCTTTCCTCGTGGGACAGCGGCGGCGGAGACATCGTCGCGGCCGGATTCACCGAGCGGGGATCAGCTAGAATCCGTTCGATCGTCTCATAGTCGAGGCGGGAGCCGACGTGGGTGAGGTCGGGCCCTTGCTCGCCGCCCGTCTCGTAGAGGCGGTGGCACGCAAAGCAGCCTTTCTCCTGAAACAGCGTCGCTCCTGGACTCAGTCCGACGGCGACAGCACGTCCCGCGGCCGCGGCGAACTTCCGGTCCTGCGGAGGCCAGTCGTGGGTGTCGATCCCACTCGTCCACTGGAGAAAGGCGACGAGGTCTTCCAATTCCTGTGCACTCAAGGGAAGCCGCGGCATCTTCCGCCAGGTCGTAAACCGCTCCGGGGTGCGCAGCACCGCTTTGATCCCCTCGCTGCCGCGCCGCCAGTAGACCTTGGTCAGGTCCGGCGCGTAGTAGGAACCGAACCCGAGGATGGTGTGGCAGTCGTTGCAGTTGTACTTGTGCCATACGCGCTTACCTGCCACGACCGCGTCGCTGAGCTGGTCCGCATGTGTGAGTGTCTGCACCTGCCGGTGCGTGTCCACGGTCAGGCCCAAAAACAGCACCAGTGAAATCCCGGTGCCGAGGTAGAAGACCCATCGCGCAGCCTGGGCACTCATACGTAGAGACCCCCTTCCGAGAATTCGCCGGAACCGTCCCCCTCCTCCTTCCCCCACGCCGAGTGCGAGAGGAAGGTCGCGAAAGGCATGCCAGTCGAGACCTCGCGAAACGGGCCAAGGTCCGGCTGATTGCGCGGCGCGCACTTCGCTTGGATATGGAGGAAATCAGCCCCGGTTTTCCCATGTGCGGGAACGCTGGGCCCGGATGTTTGGCCCCAACGCCCGGTTCCCGCTCGTCCTGAGCCCTTCGACTGTGTTCAGCACATGCCGGTCGAAGGACGGCGCCCACCCTGTGCCAAGCTCGGCCATCGTGAGGGATGGACGGAACGGTCGCTGCTGTCTATACGGGTCGATATTCGCAATCTTCGAAAGGAAACCGCAGACGAGGACGGCAGCAACCGCGAAGCAAGAGAGGAACAGCGACGGTAGCGGCGGAAGGGCGGGAGCAGTGCGCCCGCCATCGAGAGTGGAGCCCAGTTGCACCGGCACCGTTTCTTGAGGAAGGAACATTGCTCCACCCCGAGGGATTTCTTCACAAGCTCTGAGGCTTCGAGCCCGGTGGCCAGAAAAGGAGCGAATGATGCGCTTTGAAACCCTGCTGTTCGACGTGCGCGACGGCGTCGCTCGCGTCACGCTCAACCGCCCGGATGCGGCGAACGCGCTCAACCTGCAAATGGGACGGGAGCTGATGTCGGCGGCGCTGCAGTGCGACGAGGATCCGGCGGTGCGGGCGGTCGTGATCGGCGCGACGGGCAAGATGTTCTGCCCGGGCGGGGATCTGCGCAGCTTTGCTGCGGCGGGAGCAGACCTGCCGAAGCTGCTGAAGGAGCTGACGACCTATCTCCACGCTGCCATCTCGCATTTCATGCGCATGAGGGCGCCGGTCGTGGTGGCGATCAACGGCACGGCGGCGGGTGCGGGGTTCAGCCTCGCTTGCGCGGCGGATCTCGCAATCGCCGCCGAGTCGGCACGTTTCACCATGGCGTACACGCGCGTGGGTCTTACGCCTGACGGCAGCGCCACGTACTTCCTGCCGCGGCTTCTCGGCGCCCGCCGGGCCCTCGATCTGATGCTGACCAACCGCGTTCTTACCGCCGCGGAAGCGCTCGACTGGGGATTCGTCAACCGGGTCGTCCCCGACGACCAGCTTGCGCAGGAAGCGGACACCCTGGCGCGGCATCTCGCCGCGGGACCGACGGGCGCGCTCGGTGCCGCCAAACGACTCGTCCTGGACGGTGCCAACGCCTCTTTGGAATCGCAGATGGAGCACGAGGCGCGCACGATTGCCGATGCCGCCCGCAGCGCCGATGCGCGGGAAGGCATTCAAGCCTTCCTCGCCAAGCGCGAGGCAAAGTTCACGGGCGCATAGAGACGGTGCGTGGCAAGCGCTTGCGGCTAATCCGACAGCAGCTCGACATCGTCGCTGTCGCACTCCGGGCAGAGCGGTCGGCGGCGGCGCACTTCGAACACCTTGCCGCACAAGCGGCACTCGAAGACGTATGGCTCGGTGGGCAAGGGAATCGCTCCCTGTGGCGCGGCGCGCCAGCGCTCGGCCGACGCGGCGGGGCGCTGCACGTTGGTTTCAACGCGCCGGCGCCAGAGCAGCCAACTCCAGAGCGACATTCGTCCTCGTTCGGCGACGGCCCGTTGAGCTACTCAGCCCGAAAACCACAGATGGCGAGCCAAAAGAGATCTGGAAG
>JBBITY010000144.1:0-7986 GCA_037440565.1 Desulfurellales bacterium | reverse complement strand
GCCGCCCAGCCGGCGCGCGGGAGGTCGATGTGGAAGACGGTGCCGTGGGGCTCGACGGGCTGATGGGCGATGGTGCCGCCATGGGCTTCGACGATTTGTTTCGCCACAGCTAAGCCCAGCCCCGTGCCGTCGCGCTTGGTCGTCTCGAACAGCCGAAAGAGGCGCACGGTCTCGGGAATGCCCGGACCCGTATCCTCCACCGAGATGCGCACCTTGTCCGCGACCGGTGCACTGGCGCAAAGGGTCACGCGCCCCGGTCCCTCACCGACCGCCTCCACGGCGTTCTTCACCAGGTTGTCGAGCACCCGCCGCAGCTTTTCCGCATCCGCCCGGATCGACATCGGACCGCCCGCGGACGCCAGGGCCACCTCGATGGCACGGGCGGCGGCCACCGGCCGCCACAGGTCGGCGACCTCTTGCAGGAAGTGCGGCAACTCGATGGTCTTCAGATCCAGGCGCTGCTCGCGCGCGAAATCCATGAACTCGCCGATCAGCGCGGTGAGGCGATGTACCTCGGAGACGATCTGCTCTGCCGGCTTCATCACGACACTCACCGGCTGGCTCTCGTCCCGCCGCGCGCGGCGCAGGATCAACTGCGCCTGCATCGACACCCCGGCGAGCGGGTTGCCGAGATCGTGCACGATCTCGGCGGCAATCGCCCCGATGTCGGCCAAGCGCGCCCGCTGCTGCGCCAGCTCTTGGTACTCGCGCGCTTTCGCCTCCGCCCGCCGCCGTTCCGTGATGTCGACGGCCATCCCACCGACGAAGCGTCGGCCTTCGCCGTCGGTGAACGGAAACTTGAACACCAGCCAGTCGTACACCGACCCGTCGGGCGCCGGCAGGCGCTCCTCCAGCTCCAGGCTCGCGTTGCGTGCCAGCACCGTCTGGTCGTTCGCCCGCACCTGGCGCGCGATCTCCGCCGGCAAGAGATCGAAGTCGGTCTTGCCGTACACATGGCTCAACGGCAGGCCGAAGAGACGCTCGTGCACGGCGTTGATGTACACGTACCGGCCAGCCTCGTCCTTGATAAACGCGACGGCCGGTCCATTGTCCATGAACGCGTGGAAGCGCGCTTCACTATCGCGGGTCATGGCCTCGGCGCGCTTGCGTTCAATGAAGTCGCCGATCTGACACCCAATGGCCTCGAACATCCGCAGCCAATCCTGGTCAGGCTGGCGCTCGTCGCAACTGAAGAACGCCATCACGCCCAGCACGGTGTTCTCGCTGCGCAGCGGAAACGCAAACGCGCTGCGCAGTCCGATCTTACGCGCGCCGGAAGCCCGGAGGAAACTGGGATCGGATTGGACGTCGGTGATCCACAGCGCCTGGCCGCTGGCCCACACGTGCCCCGGAAGGCCGCGCCCCAGCGCGAACGCCACGCCGCGGCTCAGGGCCGCACACTGGTCGCGATCGAGCTGCGGCACATGCCAGACTCCCTCGCAGCGCAGCAAGTGGCACGCGCCGTCCACGCGCCACAGCTCGCCCAACTCCCACCCCACCCCTTCCCCGACGGCCTGCAGCAAGGCCACGCTCGCCTCTGCGAGCGAGGTGGAACCGGCGAGCACGGCAGTCACAGCATATTGCACAGCCAGGCGCCGCTCTGCGCGCCGGCGCTCGCTCACGTCGCGCACGATGCCGGTAAAGAGCCTGCGCGTTCCCACAGCGACCTCGCTCACCGCGAGGTCGATCGGGAACACCGTCCCGTCCTTGCGCCGGCCGACCACTTCACGGCCGCGACCGATGACCCGCGCTTCGCCCGTCGAGAGAAAGTGCGCCAAGGAGCCGTCGTGCTGGTCGCGGAACGGCCACGGCATCAGGAGGTTGACATTGCGGCCCAGCACCTCCTCGCGCGCGTAGCCGAAGAGGCGCTCGGCCGCGGGGTTGAATGATCCGATGATGCCGTTCTCATCGATCGTGATGATCCCTTCGGCCGCCGTCTCGACAATGGCACGCGTGCGTGCCTCCGCTTCGCGCAGCGCCGCCACCGCGCGCTGGTGTTCGCGCCGCATCTCCGCCTCGCGCAGCTCGCGCTCAATGGCCGGGACCAGCCGTGCCAGGTTGCGCTTTCTAATGTAGTCGCGCGCCCCCGCCTTCATCAGCTCGACGGCCTCTTTCTCAGTGATGACGCCGGACACGACGATGAACGGCAAGTCGATGCCGCTCTCCTTCAGCACCGCCAGTGCCGCTGGGGCCTCGAAGGCCGGCAGAGCGTAGTTCGCGATGACGATATCCCAGGCTTGCGCACCGAGGGCCGCCCGCATGGCCGCGGGCGTCTCGACCCGAGTCCACGCCGGCTCGAAACCGGCGCGCCGGAGCTGGGCGAGCACTAACTGCGCATCGTCTTCCGAATCTTCGATGATGAGCACGCGCAGCGGGCGCGCCGCGGGGACAGCGATATCGGCTTCCCGGTCAGGCGGCTGACCCGCCGGTCTCCCCGATGCCTCAGGGGGTTCATTCCGCGCTCGGCTCCGCGCGGCTCTCGACGGATTCATGCGCAAAGCTGATCATATGATCCGCCCCGGGGGCAAGGGCCACAGCACACGCGCCAAGTCGGGGCGGCGAGGGCGCCGCGCCACTTGACATGCCCGCGTATCATGCCTGCATCGCGCCGCGCGCGCCGAGGTTTCTAGCGCATCCGGCCTGGCGCGACCAGGTGGTGTGAGAAACGAGGGGTGGTTCGTCCCCGCTAACGGCGGTTCCAACCGCCACTGCCGCTGCCACCCCCGCCGAACCATTCGCTCGCGCGCCCGCCGTGTCCCCCGCCCTCGCGGGCGCGAGCTTCGTTGATTTTCAGTGGCCGGCCTTTGAAGTCCTTTCCGTCCAGTTGTTCGATGGCCTGAGCGGCCTCATCGTCGTTGCTCATCTCGACAAAGCCGAAACCCCGCGATCGCCCTGTCACCCGGTCCTTGATGATCGCAACCGATTCGGGCGTTCCCGCCTGCGAGAAGTACTCGCGCAACTCCTCCTCGCTGGCCGAGAATGACAGGTTGCCCACGTACAGCCTGCGTCCCATTGCCCCTGTTCTCCTTTCGCGCTCTGACGCGCCGTTCTCCTCCCGTAGCCTGACTTCCCCTGCGAATGCCACCGACACCCCTCGCAGACAATCAGCGGCAGCACCCACCTAGGGAACTGAATGCGCTGCGTTCTTAGCACCGCTCCGTCGCATTTCGCAAACTACTTCAACCATTCTGAATGTCTAATCGAATGCCTTTATCAGGAGTCCTGGGGGCGTCCATATCCGGGCCTCAGCCCACACCCTTGCCGGAGGTCGCGACGCCCGCGTGGCAGCTTGCGCGCAGACGTCACGGGCCTCGGGCACGAGGCGCTGGGCAGGATCACGCTTCCAAGTCATGCGCCTTTTCGGTAGGAAGAGCGCAGCATGCATCCTGGAGCCGCACAGGGAGCGCCGGTCGGGTCGGCGAGCCGCGATTCGCTCATCGCTTTCATGTGGGAGCATCCCCTTCACTACCTCTGGGGTCTGTGCGCCGATATCGGCATTGTGCTGTACACGCTGATTCTGGGTCCGCTGGCAATTCTGGCGGCCCTGATCACCCGCCGCGGATGGCCGGTGGACGTTCTCGGGCGCCTGTGGTGCCGCCTGATCGTCTGGACGTGTGGTATCAGGGTGGAGGTCGACGGTCTCGAACACCTGGTGCCCGGCCGCAGTTACATTCTGATTTCCAACCACCTCAGCAACTTCGACATCTGGTGCACGCTGGCCACGGTCCCGGCGACCATCCGCTTCGTGGCCAAGAAGGAGCTGCTGCGAGTGCCGGTGTTCGGCCAGGCCCTCGCGGTCAGCGACCACATCGTCATCGACCGCCAGGACCCCGAGAGCGCCATTGCAACCATCAATGCAGCCGCGCTGCGCTCGCCCGAGGGCGTCTGCATCCTGTTCTACGCCGAAGGCACGCGCAGTCCGGACGGCAAAGTGCACGCCTTCAAGAAGGGAGGGGTCACGCTGGCACTGCGCACGCAGTTGCCGATCATCCCGATGAGCATTAGCGGGACGCGAAAGTTCCTCCCCAAGGGCTGTGCCGTGATCCGTCCCTCGGGGCGGGTCAAGATCGTTTTCGATGCGCCGATCGAAACCGCTGGCCTTTCACTCGACCGACGCGACGAACTCAACGAACGGATCCGGGAACGCGTCCTCAGCAACTTCATCGAGCACTACTGAGTTGGTCGCCAGTCGCCGGTAATCGTCTCCCATCCCCCGTCTCCCGTCTCCCGTCCCCCGTCGCCCGACACCTGACACCCGGCACACGACCCCTGACACCCGACCCTCGTCCGCCGCCTTTCCTTTTCATCGGGCATCCGTTAAGTGCGCGCCAATGTCGGCGGCGTTGGAGGTAGTGCATCTGAGCAAGCGGTTCGGGCGCACGGTGGCGCTCGATGATGTCAGCGTCGCGGTCGAGTCGGGTGCGGCCGTGGCACTCCTCGGTCCCAATGGGGCCGGCAAGACCACGCTACTGCGGTTGTGCAGCACGCTGCTGCGTCCGAGCGGCGGGACGATTCGCGTGCGGGGATTGAACGCGGTCAGCGATGGCCCGGCGGTGCGCCGTCGCATCGGCGTGCTGGCACACGAGAGTCTGCTGTATCCCGATCTCACGCCGACCGAGAACCTGCTCTTCTATGCGCGCCTGTTCCGGGTCGCCCACCCAATGGCCCGGGTGGGCGCGCTGATCGAGCGCATGGGCCTTACGGGGTGGGCGCACCGGCCCGTACGGACGCTGTCACGCGGGCTGCTGCAGCGGTGCGCGCTCGCCCGCGTCGTGCTGCACGAGCCCGACATGCTCTTCCTGGACGAGCCGTTTACCGGCCTCGACGTGGACGCCCGCACCACGCTCTGCGACGTGCTCGCCGAGGCGCACCGGGCCGGCACCACGTTGATCATGAGCACACACGACTTGGCGGCGGGCTTCGAGTTGTGCTCGTCTGCCATCGTGCTGGTGCGCGGGCAGTTGGCGTGGCAGGGGCCGATGAGTCGCACCGACCAAGCCGGCTTCGAAAGCCAGTACCGCGCCGTGATCCACCGTGGGTCCGGCCCGCGCGCCCCAACTCCCGGCCCCGCCATCTGACACTGGTTGCTCATGTTCGCCCTCATCTGGAAGGACCTGCAGATCGAGTTGCGCACCAAGGAGACGCTGGCGTCGCTGCTGCTGCTGGGCCTGCTGATCCTGTTGGTCTTGAGCTTCGCCTTTGATCCGACCAGCGAGCTGCGGGCCACCGCCGCACCGGGCGTGATCTGGGTCGCGGTCATCTTCGCCGGCACGCTGGGCATGAACCGCTCGTTGCTGCACGAGCGCGAGCACGACTGCCTGCACGGTTTGCTCCTGGCGCCACTGGATCGGGGCACCATTTTTCTCGCCAAGACGGCGGGCAACCTGCTGTTCATGCTCGCGGCCGAGTGCGTGGTGGTTCCGACCTTCGTTTTCTTCTTCAACCTGCCGCTCGGGTTCACGGTGCTGCGATTGGCGCCCGTGCTGCTGCTCGGCCTTCTGGGCTTCGCGGCCATCGGGACGCTTTTCGCCGCCATCTCCTTGCGCACGCGGGCACGCGAGGTCATGCTGCCGCTGCTCATGCTGCCGCTCGCCGCCCCGCTGTTCATCGCCGCCATCCAGACGAGCGCGCAGTTGCTCGCCGGCGAGTCGCTGGGCGCCGTCACGCATTGGCTCCATCTGCTCGCGGCCTTCGACGCGGTGTTCTTGGTTGTGGGCTGGCTGAGCTTCGAATATGTTGTCGAGCAATGACGGAGACCACCGCACGGACGCGCAACGCGACGGACGTACTGCTGCCGCCGGCCACAATCGGGGCGATGATGGCGGCGCTCTACCTCATCTTCGTCGTGGTGCCGACGGACGCTTTCCAGGGGCCCGTGCAGCGTATTTTCTACGTGCACATGGCGATGTGGCTGGCGACCTTCACCGCCTTCGGACTGGTGGCGTTGGCGAGCCTCATGTACTTGTGGCGGCGCGCGCCGGAATGGGACCGGCGCGGGCGCGCCGCGGCCGAGCTGGGTTTGCTCTTCTGCACGCTCGGCCTCACGACCGGATCGATCTGGGCGAAGCCGATTTGGGGAACGTGGTGGACGTGGGACCCGCGTCTGACCCTGACGCTGATTCTGTGGATGATCTACGCCGCCTACCTCCTGTTGCGCAGCTTGACCACCGATCCGGATCAAGGCGCCAGCCTGGCAGCCATTCTCGGCGTGTCCGGCTTGCTCGACTTATACCTCATCAACCGCGCGGTGTACTGGTGGCGCGGCATCCACCCCGCGGTGCTCGTTCAGCGCCAGGGAGGCTCGGGCCTCGCCGACCCGCTAATGCGCGTGACGCTCGTGGTCTGCATGCTTGCTTTCTTCCTTCTCTTTCTTTGGCTGCTGCGCCTGCGCATCGGCGCGGCGCGCCTGCAAGACACCGTCGAGCACTTGCGCGAGCAGCTCACTGCATCCGCCTAGGTGGCCTATCATGCACGATGCCTTCTTGATCGCCGCATATGCCGTCGTCTGGCTGGGGGTACTCGTCTACGTGACGAGTCTCGCCCGCCGCAGTCGCAGCTTGGAGCGCGAGGTCCGCGAGCTGCGCGAACTGCTCGCGCGCCGACCGCCGCCGTAAGTCATGGATCCCCTCGGCGACCGCGTGGCACTGGTGACCGGTGGAGGGAGCGGCATCGGGCGCGCGATCTGCGAACGGCTCGCCCGTGACGGCGCACGCGTCGCCGCGGCCGACGTCGACCTCCGCGCCGCTGAGGAAACGGTCACCCGCATTCTCGGCGCCGGCGGTCGGGCCTGCGCGGTGCTCATGGACATCACCGACTTCGCACGCGTGTCGGAAGCGGTCGATGATCTGCAGGCCGCCTGGGGTCCGCTCGACATCCTGGTCAACAACGCCGGCTGGGATCGCATGCAGGCCTTCGTCGACACCACGCCCGATTTCTGGGACAAGGTGATCGCCATCAACCTGCGCGGCCCCATCCATTGCTCGCGCGCCGTGCTCGACGCGATGATCGCGCGGAAGAGCGGCAAGATCATCTTCATCAGCTCCGATGCGGCGCGCGTCGGCACGAGTGGGGAAGCGGTGTACACCGCTTGCAAAGGTGGCGTCACCGCGTTCGCCAAGAGCCTGGCCCGCGAGCTGGCGCCGCACCGCATCAACGTCAACGTCGTCTGCCCCGGCCCGACGGACACGCCGCTGATCCAGCGGATGGCCGCAGAGGATGCGCCGAAGCTGGTGGAAGCGCTCACCCGCGCCATTCCCTTCCGGCGCATGGCACGCCCGGAAGAGATCGCCGCGGCGGTGGCGTTCTTCGCCTCGCCGGACGCCGACTTCATCACCGGCCAGGTGTTGAGCGTCAGCGGCGGGCTGACGATGGTCGGCTGATCCCGCGCGACAACCGAAAAGATCCGAACCCACAGATGGGCGCCGATCACAAGGGCGCTCGCCGTGCACCCCTACGACAACACGGCCGAAGCCCGTCCCCACCCCATTCCCCGCATTGAATCGGGCTATCCCACCCGCCATGCTTCAGGGATGAGTCAGGCGGGTCCGCTGCACGGGCTCACCGTTCTCGCCCTAGAGAGCCGGCGCGCCGAGGAGATGGCCGAGCTGATCCGCCATCACGGCGGCACGCCGCTCGTGGCCCCCTCCCTGCGCGAGGTGCCTCTGCGGGAGAATCCCGACGCGATCGAGTTTTTCCGCAGGCTGGAAGCCGGGCGAGTCGACCTGGTGATCCTGCTCACCGGCGTCGGCACGCGCGCCCTGGCTGCGGCGCTCGAAAGCATGTGCGCGCGCGAGCGCTTGGCCGAACTGCTGCGCAGAACGACGGTCGTGGCGCGCGGTCCAAAACCCGTGGCCGCGCTGCGCGAGCTCGGCGTGACGCCCGATGTGCACGTGCCCGAGCCGAACACCTGGCGGGAGATTCTCGACACCGTCGACCAGCGGGCGCCGGTGACAGGGCGGCGCGTTGCGGTCCAGGAGTATGGGCGCC
>JBBITY010000143.1:0-8021 GCA_037440565.1 Desulfurellales bacterium | reverse complement strand
CGCAAGGTCAATGACCGCTCCCTCCCGCCGCTCCGCCACACTCGGGGCCAGCGGCAGACGGAAACGATAGGGACAGATGACCTCGGGCGGTTCGGAACAGCCGGAGAAATACCGCAACCGGAGGGCATCCGCCGCCACAAGCGAACCGTCAGGCGCCAAATCGCATCCGGTTTCGAACGGCTTGGCAACGGCAACGCGAACGCCCCGGTTCGCGAGTGCAGCGGCGATGGCACAGGCGACCGTGGTTTTTCCAACCCCGGTGTCCGTGCCAGTGATCAGGAAAGGTTTCCGACGCAAAAGGAACCCGCCATGATTGACGGGCTCCGTGTTAGCAGCTCAGGCGAGGGGAGGGAAGAAACTCGCCGAGCTGACAGGGGGGTTCGAGGCCCCCGAAAATGAGCCTAAGCAGCCAGGCTCCACACAACCAGGGCGACCGCCCCCCATAGCGCGAGACTCAAGACGGTGCCGGTGAAAAAACCCAGCATCGGCATTCCGGGCAACCGGTCCAGCCCGAGCTCATCGGATTCCCTCACGTCTTCGATCCATTCTGCGACCTGGGTTGTCATATTTGCGCTCCACGGCAGATGCCAAACAGGTTAGCAAGACACGCGCCGTTGCCCAGCCGCACAACAATTCAGTCTTCTGGAAGAGGTCTGTCGCCAGTGACAGCGAACCACTGCACAAAGAAACTACCAGATCCCAGGGATTCGACTCATTATTGGCGGCGCTGGTGCAAACTGCAGATTGCACCTCGCGTTACTGGCCTGTTACCGCTTCGATCGCTTCTCGGGCGACCGAAGTCAGGCGGTCGAGTTCGTCCTCCTGGATACTCAGGGGGGGCATGAGCACGATCACGTTGCCAAGCGGGCGCAAGATGACTCCCCGCCGGCGAGCTTCCGCGACCACCCTGTGACCGATCCGCTCACGGAGTGCGTACGGCGCGCGATCTGCGCGGTCGCGAACAAGCTCGATGCCAACCATGAGTCCCCACTGGCGAATATCGCCAACATGCGCGAGCGGAGCGAGCTTGCCATGAAGGTGCTCGGCAAGCTGTGCGGTCCGTTGACCGACGCGGGCGAGCACTGCTTCGCGCTCGAATACATCGAGATTGGCCAACGCCACCGCACTGGCGAGCGGGTTGCCGGTGTAGGTGTGACCGTGAAAGAAGGCACACGACGATTCATACGGCCCGAGGAATGCGGTGAAAATCTCCTCCGTCGCCAGGGTGGCCGCAAGGGGCAAGTAGCCGCCCGTCAAGCCTTTGCCGAGGCAGAGCAGATCGGGTTCGACCGCTTCGTGGTCAACCGCAAACATGCAGCCCGTGCGGCCGAACCCTGTGGCGACCTCATCGCAGATGAACAGTGCGCCGCAGCGTCGGGTGAGGTCCCGCAGCGCCGGCAGATAGCCGAGGGGCTGTGCCCACATGCCCGCAGCGCCCTGCATCAGCGGCTCGACAATGAGGCCGGCAATTTCCCCGCCGTGCGCGGCAAAGGCGCGGTTCGCGTCCGCGAGCGCGAGCTCCAGGGCTCGTTGCCCGCTTTCGCCGCGCAGCCAGCGATAGACGTGCGGCGGGTTGATCCGTATCGCGGGAGAGAGAACCGAACGAAAGAAGCGATGAAACGTCTCGCTGTAACCGACCCCGACGGCACCCAGCGTGTCGCCGTGGTAGGCTTCGGTCAGCGCGACGAACCGGGTGCGCTGCGACTCACCGCGCAGTTGCCAATATTGCAAGGCAAGTTTCAGCGCCACCTCGACCGCCGCCGCGCCCGAATCCGAGTAGAACACTCGACTGAGGTTCGCCGGCGCAATCTCGACCAAGCGCTTGGCGAGCACCGTCGCCGGGACATTGCTCAGGCCGAGCATCGTCGAATGTGCGATTCGCTCGCTCTGCGCCCGCAGAGCCTCGTCCAGCTCCCGCTTACGGTGGCCGTGGACATTGCACCACAGAGACGAGACGCCATCGAGATAACGCCGTCCTTCGGTGTCGATGAGGTAGTTGCCCTCGCCGCGCTCGATAACCAGCGGCTCCTCCGCCAACCAGTCCTGCATCTGCGTGAACGGATGCCAGACATGGCGGCGATCCCAGGCCACCAGATCGGCCGTCGTGTGGGTTCTCATCGCGCTTCACACGGGCCGGCCCGCACGGCTCGGAAGGCCTCGATCGCCTCTTGGACATCCCGCTCGGTATGGGTGGCCATGACGGTGGCCCGAATACGGGCGGTGCCCGCCGGGACCGTTGGAGGGCGGACGGCACGGGCGAGAACGCCGCGCTGGAGCAACGCCTCGGCCACCCGCACCGCGGCGGTGGCATCGCCAATCATCACGGGAATGATCGGCCCGTCCCCAGCCGGGATCTGGTATCCGCTCGCGCGCAGCCCGTCACGCAGACACGCGGCATTGCGGTGCAGCGCCGTGCGGCGTTCAGGCTCCTGCTCGACGACCGTGAGGGCCGCCGCGGCTGCCGCGACGACCGGAGGGGGCAGGGCCGTGGTGTACATGAAGGTGCGCGCGCTGTTGATCAGATGGGCAATCAGCGCGCGGCTGCCGGCGACGTACGCACCGAAGCAGCCGAATGCCTTGCCGAGTGTTCCCATCTGCACCGCAACCCGTTCGCTCAGTCCCAAGGCTTCCACCAGACCGGCGCCGCGCCGACCGAGCACGCCCGCGCCGTGCGCTTCGTCTACCATCACCATGGCGTCATAACGCTCCGCCAGCTCGCAGATCTCGCGCAGGGGCGCCACATCGCCGTCCATGCTGAAGACGGAGTCGGTCACGATCAAACGCCGGCGGGCGGTTTCCCGTCGCAGCAAGCGTTCGAGGGCGCCGGCGTCCGCATGCGGGTAGACGCGTACCGAAGCCCCCGACAGCCGGCAGCCGTCGATGAGGCTTGCGTGATTGAGCGCGTCGCTGAACACGGCGTCACTCGTACCAACCAGAGCGGGAATCGTTCCGAGGTTGGCGTGGTAGCCGGAGCTGAAGAGCACGCAGCTCGCGGTTCCCTTGAACGCAGCGAGACGCGCCTCCAAATCGTGGTGCAGGCGCATCGACCCCGAAATCAAACGCGACGCGCCGCTGCCAACGCCGAAGTCGCGCGCCGCACGCGTTGCCGCTTCGACCACCGCCGGATGCGTCGCCAGGCCAAGGTAGTTGTTGGAGCAGAGCGATACGACCGAACGACCGGCGACCACTACGCGGGCTTCTTGCGCGCTTTCTACAGGGCACAGCTCGCGCCGCAGGCCAGCCGCCTCGCAACGGGCCAGCTCCTGCTCGAAAAACGCGTCGGCGCGCATCGAGCCACGCTTAGACGGCCCCCGCGCACGTGTCAACGCGGTGAAGACGACCGAAAACGTGCTATAGGCCCCGCCACATGAGCAAGGCTCGCACGATATTTGCCTGTCAGAGCTGCGGCTTTCAGTCCACGCGGTGGCTCGGGCGGTGTCCGGACTGCCAGGCATGGAACACCCTCGTGGAAGAGCGGCTGCCTGAGGGCCCATCTGGCAGCCGCCGGGCGCGGCGCGATGAGTCCGCTGCTGAACCACAGCCGATCACCGAGCTGACCCCGGCCACGGCTCAGCGCCGCAGTAGCGGCATCGACGAGCTGGATCGCGTTCTCGGCGGGGGGATTGTGCCGGGTTCCGTGGTGCTTGTTGGCGGCGATCCCGGAATCGGCAAGTCGACGCTGGTCCTGCAGGCGCTCGCCACCGTCGCCCGCAGCGGCGTCGCGCTGTACGTCTCCGGCGAGGAATCCCCACAGCAGATCAAGATGCGCGCCGACCGGCTCGCCGTGGCCGAGGCACAGTTGCTGGTGCTGGCAGAGACGTCTCTCGAGGCCATCGCGCGACACGCGCTCGCCGCCCGGCCGGCCGTGCTGGCCGTCGACTCGATCCAAACGGTCTTCACGGAACAGCTCGCGTCGGCGCCCGGCAGCATCGGCCAAGTCCGCGAGAGCGCCGCACAGTTGGTCCAGCTCGCGAAGCGCCATGATCTGGCCTGCATCCTCGTCGGCCATGTGACCAAAGAGGGGGCCTTTGCCGGACCACGGGTCCTGGAGCACATGGTCGACACCGTACTGTATTTCGAGGGTGACCGCGGCCACTCCTTTCGCATTCTGCGCGCGGTAAAAAACCGCTTCGGCTCCACCAATGAAATCGGCGTCTTCGAAATGAAGGAGACCGGCCTGCAAGCCGTTCCGAACCCGTCAGCGCTATTCCTTGCCGAGCGTCCGCTCGACGTGCCGGGCTCGGTGGTCGTCGCGAGCATCGAGGGCACGCGCCCAATTCTGGTCGAACTGCAGGCGCTAGTGTCGCCCACCGTGCTGGGCACACCGCGCCGCACGACGCTCGGCCTGGACCACAACCGTGCCGCCCTGCTGGTTGCCGTCCTGGAGAAGAAGATGGGCCTGCAACTCACCGGACACGACATCTTCGTCAATGTCGCCGGTGGCGTTCGTCTGGACGAACCGGCGGCCGACCTCGGAACAATCGTCGCCGTTGCATCGAGCTTTCTCGACCGCCCCGTCGACCCGCACACGCTCATCATCGGTGAAGTCGGTCTGGCGGGCGAGGTGCGCGCCGTCGGCCAAGCCGAAACGCGCGTGCGTGAAGGCGCGACGCTGGGCTTCAAGCGCTGCCTGCTCCCGGCAGGCTCGCGCCGTCAGCTCCCTCCCGTCGAAGGCATGGAGCTGTGCGGCGTGCAGTCACTTCAGGACGCGTGGGACTTGCTTTTTTGAGACACGGCGCCCCTGCGGACCTGATCGGATCGCCCAAACCGATCCTTTGTCCGTCAATCCCTGCTTCGGGGGATCCGCTCCACCGCATTCGACTCGATCTCCGCCGGCGTCTTCCCGACCCGCGGCGCGCACGTCGTGAGAACGATCGGCATTGGGCCGCCAGCCGGCAGGGAGCCACTGGTGACGCGAAACTGATAGCGGTCTGCTGCTCGCGCGATGACGTAACAGTCATCGGCAATTGATACGCCGTCCCACATCGGTTCGATCGCGACCGCTTCTGCGCCGACACGGGCGCGGCGCGCAATCCGGATCGGCAGCGCCGTCAGACTGTGCAGTCGCACGACCGCGCCGGCCAATTCCTCGTAACGGTCGAAATCGGTCCGGGCGAAGAGACGCGCGTTGTCTGCCGAAAGGTCCTCCTCAACTCGGGAGGTCTGGGGCTCCCAGAAGCGTGCCCGGCCCGTATCGAGGTGCAAGAACCCCTCCCGCTCGTACAGTCCCACCCCGCCCACGCGCAGGTCCCGCAGCGTCAACCAGAGGCGGCGCAGGTTCACCCCCGTGAAGTGAAGGTCCGCAGCGAGCCCCTCCGTGTGCAACGAGGCCCTCGCTGCTCGCACGCCCCGCTCGCGCAGGTTCTCGTTGTACTCCGGGCTGCGATAACCAGAAATCAATGTGACGCGTGAGGGGTGGTAGCGATCTTCGACGAAGTCGATCAGCTCGATAAGCCGCAGGGATACGTCACCGACCGCGCCGTCGCGGCGCGAGCGAAAGAACCGTTGAATCTGCGCGAGCGCTTCCGGGTCGTAGTGTCCCGTGCGGTCGCGGTAACGGACCGCCAGACGTCGATCCCCATGGCCATCGCGCAGTTCGATTGCTCCGTCGCCGGAGAAGAAAAAGCGGGGTGACGGAGCTGCAGCCGCTGCTCCCGGCGGCGCGAGCGCGAGCAAACACCCGATCGCCACCAGGGTGGCCGCTCGATACGCCTTCGGATTCCCCCGCTCGATATTCCTCGCCATGGGCGAATCGCTAGCGCACCGGGAAAGGTACGACAATCCAATCTCGACCGTGCGGAGCGATCCCGGAATCGACTGCGCGCGCCGGACAAGGAAGGCACGCGCCTGTGCAAAGGAGATGTTCAAGGCAAAGCCGGACGGAATGCGCGCGCGGGCCGATCGCGTCGATCACGGTTCAGCCGTCGCAGCGCCCCGCGAAACAAGACCGCCATCGAGAGGCAGGAAAAGATGTTGCCGGCTGCGATGAGGAGCAACACGGAGGTCGCGCCGAATCCCCAGAAGCGCGTGAAGAGGATGGCGGTTCCGACCACACCGGTAACCCGGACGATCGTCACCACGAGCGGCAGTGCCGGCTTTCCTAAGCCCTGAAATGACGATCCCAGCACCATGGCGCTGACCGTGAACACGTATGTCGGACCGATGGTGCGGAAGTAGAGTGTGCCCACGCGGTGAATGGCCGCATCGGCGGTAAACAGGTCAAGCCACAACGCGGGCCGCCAGGTGATCAAGGCGACGGGAAGCGCCACAACGCCGACGACGGCCGCCACCGTCCGCCCCACATACTGGCGCACCAAGTCCGGTCGCCCGGCTCCAGTGGCCATCCCCACCAACGTGAGCGACGCCACCGCCCCACCATAGCCGAGGGAAAAGAGAAGAAAGTCCAGCCGCGTTCCCAGCCCGTACGCGGCCAAGTGGGAGCTGTCGAAGCGCGCAAAGGTCCCCGTCAAGACCATGAGCGCGATGTAATTGAGCAGTGCCGCAAGCGAAGCAGGGACACCGACGCGCAAGATCTCGGCGAAATGCCGCCACGCCAGCCTGCGCGGCAACACGCGCGGGCGCACCGCTCCACCGCCACCGAAAATGTAACGGGCGCGCGGCACGGCGCCGATGAGCTGCCCGGTCAGCGTCGCAAGCGGCGCCCCAACAAGCCCCAATCCAACCACAAACATGAAAAGAGGGGTGAGGGCGATCTGGAGGCCGAGTGACGCGCCCGCGCAGATGGATGGAATGCGAACGTTTCCCTCGCCGCGCATGATGCTGTCGAAAGTGCCGACGAAGAAGGTGATGGCGAGACCCGCGAACAACGTCCGTGCAAAAAGCGTCGCCTGTCGCAGCACTTCCCCCTCCCCTCCCATGGTGCGGAACAGCGCATCCGACCCGAACTCCAATGCCGCCGTGAAGATCACGGCTGCTACCGCCGTCGTGAGCAGCGCGTGCTCCGCGACCGCACGCGCCTCCACGACGCGCCCAGCGCCGAGGGCGCGCGCCACACCGGACGCTACGCCGGTACCGAAGCCGCCGGTCATGACCGTCACCATGATGAGCGAGATCGGAAAGACCAACGACACCGCCGCGATCGCCTCGGAGCCCAAACGGCTGACGAAATAGGTGTGGAGGACGTTGGAGACCGCGGCGATCAACATCACCGCGGTGGTCGGCGCGGCGAGGTTGACAATGGCGCGCAACGGCCCTTGCCCGAGCAGAGCGGGCATCGGGGGCGGGTCCGACGAGACGCGCTCACTCACGGCGCCGACCTGGATCGTCCGGCGCGCCCATGACCGTCCCGAGAAAGCGGAGCACTTCCTCCGCCACCCGCTCCTTTTCCACGTCGACCGTGATGACGTGGCAACTGGCGGGCAGAGCGACGGCGGCGTGCAGATTCGTCAGCCCCTGCCGCAGGAGTGCGAGGTTCGCCGCCGGCGCTGTGTGATCGAGCTGCCCGTGCATGGCAAGGGCCGGCTGGACGATCGCCGGCAGCAAGGGGCGAACCTCGCGCTGTAACGCAACCAATTCCGCCACGCAGCGCAAGGGCACGCGGCGATAGCCGGGGTGGATTCGGCGGGCCTCCCGATCGGCAATGTCGCTCCCGTCCTTCGTGACGAATCGCCACGACTCCGGAAAAGACGGATAGAGTCGCCTCGCCAGCTCCGCGATCCGCGCCCGCCACGGTCTGGCCAACTGCAACGCCGTCGCCAGCAAGACGACCGCGCGAATCCGCTCCCGGTGAGCGTGCGCGAGCCGCAGGTGACGGTGTGCACGCGCGCGCCCAGCAGCTTCGCGGCGGCGCCGGCCAGAGCTCGTACCGCATCGCCAGGAGCGCCGAGGGGCACCGCTGGGTCAGCGACCGCTGGCAGGCGCGCGTGCTGCCCGACGGCCGGCAGATCGTCGAGGGCGTGGTCTCGGACGTCACGGACACACGCGAGGCCGAGGCCGCGCTGGCCGCGACCCGCGCGCAGTTCGACGCCGTGCTCGCGGCGATCGACGACTACGTCTACGCC
>JBBITY010000142.1:5051-8062 GCA_037440565.1 Desulfurellales bacterium | reverse complement strand
TGGGTCCGTGCCTCGTTGGCCGGCCGACACCCTCAGCCGCAGGCAGGAGGGGTTGAGCGGCCGCGCGCTCAAAACCGGCGCGCGCCGACGCGGACATCTGGCCTGGTGCGGTGCTTCGACGTGGGCGCCGGTGCGCGGATCGATTGTGAATGAAACAAAAGGCCGCAACCACACGAAGGCCGGCGCACGCGCCGCCGCTCGGACGCCACCGACGGTGTTCGCAGGAATGAACCCGTACGAGGCCGTCGGTACCGTCGGGCAAACGGCGGGCGCGAGCACGCACGATCCTTCCGCACGAACAGCCGCGCGTTGGGGCCGGGCTGTGCCGCCGCGACCGATTCCGGCCGAGTGAGGCCTGGAAAGAGGAGGCGAGGGGAAAACCAGGCCGGATGGTTTTCCCCTCGGTGGGGCGCAGCCCCGCATCGGATCGATACGCGTGTCCAGATCGAAACGCATGAAAAATACGTCACCGTAATTCCGAGCCACAGGACTTAATCACCCACCACCGCTCGTCCCAGCCGTGCCGCTGGTGCGCTCGATCACCAGGCGCTTGGCGAGCCCGTTGACGGCCGCGGGCACGTTCTTGCTCTTCGCGAGCTGCCTGAGGTCGCGCTGAAAGAGCGACGACACGTAGCGCATCGCAATCGCCACCGGCGTCTTGGGATTGGTCACCAGCGCCAGGCGCACCTGATAGTTGGCGATCCACTCCTTGCGCTTGCTGATGATCTCGAGCAGCTCCCGTTCGGCGTTGCGGTTCTTGGCGATCGCGATCACTTCCTCCTCGCTGATACGCGGGTTCTGCAGGACGAAGCGCTGGATCATGCGGTTGGAATCCCGGATCAAGATCGTGCGGGCGTCGCGATTCCCGGTGAGGGCGAGCTTCAGCCGCTCGCCGACGTTCATGGCGGCAACGCGCGCCTGCAGGTTCAGGACGCGCGGCTTCTCGCCGGCCGGCTCCTCCACCAGCTCTTGCGGGACCTCGTAATTGTCGCGTCCCTCTTCGACCGCCGCGGCAATCGACTCGATATCTTCGTCGTCCTTCATCACTGAGCGGCCTTTCGCGCTTCCGCGGACTCCTTGATGATCTTCTCGGCCAGATGCGGCGGCACTTCCTCGTAGCGGGCAAACTCCATGGCGAAGCTGCCGCGGCCGCTGGTCATCGAGCGCAGATCGGAAGAGTACCGCAACACCTCCGCCATCGGCACCATCGCCCGGATGACCTGCCCGCCGGGCTTGGGATCGACGCCGAGCACCTTGCCGCGGCGGCTGTTGAGGTCGCCGATGACGTCACCCATGCAGTCGTCGGGCACGGTGATCTCCAGATTCATGATCGGCTCCAGCAGCACGGGCTTGGCGTTGGCCACGGCGTTCTTGAAGCCCAGCGAGCCGGCGATCTTGAAAGCCAACTCCGACGAATCGACGGAGTGGTGCGATCCGTCGTACAGGATGACGCGGAGGTCGACCATCTCGGAGCCGGTGAGCACGCCTTCCTGCGCCGCTTCGCGAACCCCCTTCTCGACCGCCGGAATGTACTGCCTCGGAATGACGCCACCGACGATCTTGTCCACGAACTCGAAGCCGGCCCCGCGCGGCAGCGGCTGCACCTCGATCCACGTGTCCCCGAACTGACCGCGCCCCCCGGTCTGTTTCTTTAACCGGCCCTGCGCCTTGGCGCTCGCCTTGATCGTCTCCTTGTACGGCACCTTGGGGGCCTTCAGCTCGACCTCGACGCCGTACTTGCGCTTGAGCCGTTCGACGGTCACCTCGATGTGCAACTGGCCGATACCGGACAGGATGATCTCCTTGGTCTGCGCGTCACGCGCCATGCGCAGGGTGGGATCCTCCTCGCAGAGCTTGTTGAGCGCCTGCGTCGCCTTCTCCTCGTCGCCTTTCGATTTCGGCTCGACGGCGAAGGAGATCGCCGGCGAGAACTGCAACAGCCCCGGATAGCGGATCGGCGCCTTCTCGTCCGCCAGCGTGTCGCCCGCTTCGGTGTCCTTGAGCTTCGCGACGGCGCCGATCTCGCCGACCATCAGGCGCTCGACACTCTGTTGCTTCTTGCCCTCCAGCCGCAGCAGGTGGCCAATGCGTTCCTTGCTGTCCTTGTTGACGTTGTACACCGTCGAGTCGCTGCGCACCTCGCCCGACACCACGTGGAAGACGGACAGCTTCCCGGCGAAAGGATCGACCAGGGTCTTGAAGACGAACGCCGAGAACGGCGCGGTGTGGCTCGGCTCGCGCTCGATCGCATCGCCGGTCTTGGGGTCCTCACCGATCGCATTGCCGCGCTCGGCCGGCGACGGCAGCAATTCGACGACGGCGTCGAGCAACGCCGGGATGCCGATGTTCTTCGCGCCGGAGCCGCACAGAACCGGCACGAAGCGGCAGTCGCGCACGCCGTCGCGCAGGGCGCGCAGAAGCTGGTCGTCGGCCAGGGTCCCGTTTTCGAGGTACTGCTCGAGCAGCTCGTCGTTGACCTCGGCTGCCGCCTCGATCAAGCGCTCGCGGGCTTCCTTCGCCGCGCCCTCCAAATCGGCCGGGATGGCTTCTTCCTTCAGCGACCCATCAGGCTGGCCGACCAGCGCCCGCATGCGAATCAGGTCGACCACGCCGCGGAACGCCTCGGCGCTGCCGATGGGGATCTGCACCGGCACCGGTTTGCCCTGCAGAACCTCGCTCAGATCACGCAAGGCCGCATCGAAGTCGGCATTATCGCGGTCCATCTTGGTCACAAAGGCCAGGCGGGGCAGCCGCAGTTGCTCGGCCCGCGCCCAGACGCGCTCCGCCTCGACCCGTGCTGACCCGACCGCGGGCTCGAGCACCAGAACCACCCCCGAGCAGGCGCGCATCGCGTTCAGCGCGTCCGGCAGGAAGTTCGCGTAGCCGGGCGTGTCGACAATGATGATCTCGTGCTTCTTCCACGGGGCGTGGTGAAAAGCTGAACTCAAGCTCAGTTGCCGGCGCACCTCTTCCGGCTCGAAGTCGAAGTTGGAGCTGCCGTCGTCCACGCG
>JBBITY010000142.1:0-5034 GCA_037440565.1 Desulfurellales bacterium | reverse complement strand
ACAGGATCGCCTCGGCGAGCGAGGTCTTCCCGCCGCCGCCCTGCCCGACGATTCCGATGCTCCGTACCTGACTGACGTCCTCAATTGCCATGCAGTTCCTCCACGCTCGTATCATGTATCCCGTCGCTCGTCGCGCATATCGCGCCGTGCCCTCGCCCGTGCCGCTGTTCTCGCCCCACGGTCGCCCGTGCCCGTTCTCCGTCACCCATCGCCCGGATTCCCCGATCACCGTTCACCGGCGCGCTCGCCCTTCTCTCCTGTTTCCCTGTGTCTCAACCCCCATCTCCCAATTCCGTCAATCTCCCTCCTGATTCCGCTCGTAGATGATGCGCAGGCCATCCAAGGTGAGGAACTCGTCAACCTCCTCGATCGTGCTCGACTCGGGCGCCAAGACGCTGGCCATGCCGCCGGTCGCAATCACACGCGCCTTCACCTTGTTCTCGCGCTGGATGCGCTCGACCAAGCCGTCGACCATCGCCACGTGACCGAAGACCAGTCCTGACTGCATGGCGTGCACCGTGTTCCGGCCGACGATCTGTTTCGGGCGCGCCAGCTCGACGCGATACAGCTTGGCGGCGCGGGCGAAGAGAGCCTCGCTCGAAATGCCGAGGCCCGGACAGATGACGCCGCCGACGTACTCGCCGCGGCGCGAGATGTAATCGAAGACCGTCGTGGTCCCAAAATCGACGACGATGGTGGTGTCACGCGTGCGCTCGTAGGCGGCGATCGCGTTGACGATGCGGTCCGCCCCCACCTCCTGCGGCTTGTCGTACAGGATCGGCATGCCGGTGCGGATGCCGGGCCCGACGATCAGCAACTCGACGCCGAGATGCTTGCGGCACAGCTCTTCCATCGTGCCGGTCATGGTCGGCACGACGCAGGACAGCGCGGCCCCGCCCAGCTCAGCCGCTTCCGGGCCGTTCAGCAACGCGCGAAACAGCACACCGTACTCGTCCGCCGTGCGCCCCTCTTGCGTTTGAATGCGCCAGTGCTGCAGCAACCGCCGGTCCTCGTAGACTCCGAAGACGGTGTGCGTGTTTCCAACGTCTATTGCCAGCAGTTTCATCGCCTGTTCGTGGCCGATCGTGCGCCCTTCTCCAGCCTCCCTACCCCCGTCTCCCGTCTATCTCTCTCCCCGCCACACCTAACACCCGGATCACGTCACCGGCGACGACGCGGTGTTCTGCCCCGGACGCAAGGCGCAAGCGCAGGGCGCCGTCGTCGTCGAGGTCGATCGCCCTTCCCGCCACGGCGCCACCCGGCTCTTGCACGACAATCTCTCGCCCGAGCAGATCGGAACGCGCCCGCCAAGCCTCGGCAATGCGTGCGAACCCCTCGTCGCGCCACTGCTCGAAACGCCGCTCCAGATGCGTGAGGAGGCGTCCGGCCACCCGCGCGCGATCGACCGAATGGCCGAGCGCCATGGCGAGAGACCCGGCCTTGTCCCGCAGCTCGGGCGGAAAGTCTTCGCGCTGCGCGTTGACGTTGACGCCGATTCCGAGGACCACGACGCGCTGCCCGCGATCGCTATCCGCCTCGGCCAAGATGCCAGCCACCTTGCGCCCATCAATCACCACGTCGTTGGGCCACTTGATCGCCGCTGCGTGCCACTCGCAAATCGCCTCGCATGTCGCGACGCCGGCGAGCAGGCTCATTTGCGGAAAGCGTTCCACCGGAACCGCGGAGCGAAGGACGGTGGAAAGATAGAGATTTCGGTACGGTGGCGAGATCCAATGGCGCCCAAAGCGCCCGCGCCCGTGGGTCTGCGACTCGGCGATCACCACGGCGCCATTCGGCGCGCCGGACCGTGCCCAGTCGCGCGCCACTGTGTTGGTCGAGTCGACCACATCCAAACAGCGCAGCTCACGGCCGAGCCACCGCGTCTCCAGGTGGCGGCGAATGTCACTTGGCAACAGGCCGTTGTGCCCTTGGCGCGGGAGCACCGAGGTTGCGTTGCGGGTCACAATCGAAATCCCGAGACGCCCTACACTAGCGTCACTCGCATGCTGAGGTCTACAGCCGGCGCCGAATGGGTCAGGGCTCCGACCGAAATGAGGTCGGCGCCAGCTTCAGCGACTGCGCGCACCGCCGCCAACGTCACGCCCCCTGACGCTTCGACCAGCGCCCGGCCGCCGACGCGCTGCACCGCTTCCGCCAGCATCTTCGGCGTCATGTTGTCGAGCAGGATGGCGTCCGCGCCCGCCGACAGGGCCTCGTCGATCTGCGCCAGTGTCGTGCACTCGACCTCGATCTTGACCGTGTGCGGGGCATGGCGGCGCGCGCGACTCACCGCGGCACCGACGCCCCCGGCTGCCACGATGTGGTTGTCCTTGATCAGAACGCCGTCGTCGAGCCCGAGCCGGTGATTCTGTCCGCCGCCGACGCGCACGGCGTATTTCTCCAGCACGCGCAGGCCGGGGGTGGTCTTGCGCGTGTCGACGATGCGCGCCCGGGTGCCGGCAACAGCCTTGACGTACTGTCGGGTCAGCGTCGCGATGCCCGACAGGTGCTGCAAGAAGTTTAACGCCACGCGCTCCCCGGCCAACAGATCACCGGCCGGTCCGGTGAGCGACGCAATGATCGTCCCGGTCACGAACGCGACTCCGTCGGAAAGGTGTGGGTCGATGGCGACGCCGGTGCCGCCGAGCGCGTGAAAGATTTTGGGCAAAAGCGGCAGGCCGGCAATCACGCCGTCCTGCTTGGCCACGATCTCCGCCCGCGCGCGCACATTCTCGGCGAGCGTGAGTTGGGTGGTGAGATCGCCGCGGCCGATGTCCTCGGCGATCGCCGCCTCGATCAGTGCGGTCACGAGGGGAAGTTCGAACACGGTCATGGCCGGGTGGCGGGTGCGGCCGCGTTCAGGGTGGCGAGATGGCGCTCGAGCACGGCCCGGCGGTCGCGCAGCGCGGCCGCGCGCTGGCGTTCCTTGTCGACGATTTCTTCCGGGGCGCGCTCGACGAAGTCGGGCCGCCCCAGCTTCGCCTCGACGCCTTTCAGTTCCTTGTCGACCTTGGCGAGGTCGCGCGCCAAGCGCTCCCGCACCGCCGCGGCGTCGACGACGCCGCGCAGAGGCACGAACACCTCGCCCAGACCGGCCACCAGCGCCGACGGCTCGCCGATCGGGCGCGGCTGATCGCCAAGCAGCTCGACCGCGTCGACCCGCGCCAGGGCTTTGATGAATCCTTCCAGCGCGCGCACCGCGTCGCCGCGGCCGTCCGCCGCGACGCGCACCTTGAGCGCCATTGTCGGCGCGATGCCCAGCTCGGAGCGGATGTTGCGAATCGCCGTCACCGCCTCGATGAGCTGGCTGATGGCCGACTCGGCTTCCGCATCGCGCCACGCGTCAACGGGCTGCGGGTAGGGCGCGATCATGATCGACGCCGCGGGCCGCTGCATCGGCAGGGCCTGCCAGATCTCCTCGGTCACGAACGGCATGAACGGGTGCAAGAGCCGCATGATCTGATCCAAGACCGTGAGCAGGGTCCGGCGCACCTGCGTTTTGGCCGCCTCATTGGCCCCGTACAGGGTGCCCTTGACCAGCTCGACGTACCAGTCGCAGAACTCGTTCCACACAAATCGGTAGAGCGTTGTCGCAGCGTCGTTGAAGCGGTAGGCGTCGAGCGCGGCCTGCGTGTCGGCGATGGCGGCCTGCAAGCGCGAGAGAATCCAGCGATCCGGCAAGCCGAGCTTCCCGGCCGGCGGCGGCGCCGCCCACGATTCGACCGGGGCGTCGCCCAGATTCATCAGCGCGAAGCGAGCGGCATTCCAGATCTTGTTGGCGAAGTTGCGGCCGAACTCGGTCTTCTCCACGCTGTAGCGCACGTCCTGCCCGATCGGGGCGAGCGACACGATGGTGAAGCGGAGCGCGTCGGCGCCGTACGTGTCGATGATCTCGAGCGGGTCGGGCGAGTTGCCGAGCGACTTCGACATCTTCCGGCCATGGCCGTCGCGCACGATGCTGTTCAGGTAGACGTCCCGAAACGGGCAGTCGCCCATGAACTCATAGCCAGCCATGACCATGCGGGCGACCCAGAAGAAGATGATGTCGGCGGCGGTGACGAGGACATCGGTCGGGTAGAAGCGGCGCAAGGTGGGGGTATCTTCCGGCCAGTCCATGGTCGAGAACGGCCACAGCCAGGAGCTGAACCAGGTATCGAGCACATCGGGGTCTTGCGTCAGGCGCGGCGAGCCGCACTCACCGCAGACGGACGGATCGACGCGGGCGACGGTGACCTTCCCGCAATCGTCGCAGTACCAAACCGGGATGCGGTGTCCCCACCAGAGCTGGCGGCTGATGCACCAGTCGCGGATGTTTTCGAGCCAGTGGAGGTAGACGCCGGTCCAACGGTCGGGGATGAGGCGCAACCGGCCCGACTTCACCGCCTCGATGGCCGGTTCGGCAAGCGGCGCCATCTTCACGAACCACTGCGTGGAGAGGTACGGCTCGATGATCGTGTCGCAGCGCTGGCAGCGGCGAATGGGGACGCGGTACGCCTCGGTCTTCACCAGCAAGCCGCGGGCTTCCAGATCGGCGACGATGCGCCGGCGGGCCTCGAAACGTTCAAGGCCGACATACGGGCCGCCCTCTTCGGTGATGCGACCTTCGATCGACATGATGCACACGGCCGGCAGCCGGTGGCGCTGGCCCATCTCGAAATCGTTGGCGTCGTGGGCCGGGGTCACTTTGACCGCCCCGGTGCCGAAGTCCTTGTCGACCAGCGGATCGGCGATGACGGGAATGGGCCGGTCGAGCAGCGGCAGGATCACGCACTGGCCGAGCAGGCGGCGGTAGCGTTCGTCGTCGGGGTGTACGGCGACGCCGGTATCGCCGAGCATCGTTTCCGGTCGCGTCGTGGCGACGACCACGCCGGGGCCGGCGTCGGCGCCGGGGTAGCGAATGTACCAGAGATGGCCCGGCTCGCCCCCCTCGGTGGTGACGGCTTCCTCGTCAGACAAAGCCGTATGGCAGCGGATGCACCAGTGGATGATGCGGTGGCCGCGGTAGATCAGGCCCTTCTCGTACAGGCGGACGAA
>JBBITY010000141.1:674-8082 GCA_037440565.1 Desulfurellales bacterium | reverse complement strand
GCGAGGTCGGAAATGCCATCATTGTTGAAGTCCGCAACTTCGAGCGTTTCCGATTTTTCACCGGCTACGAATTTATGCGGTGGCCCAAATACGGGAAAACCGGCTTGGACCTTCTGAAAGACCAGCACAGCGACCTCTTTCACGCTAGTTCCGCCGAAGTTCAACGTTGCGAGATCTAGCTTTCCGTCGCCGCTGAAATCAACCGCTCGGACGTCCACCGGCTCCGGCCCAACGTCGAATACTTGTGCTGACGTAAATCGCGGTTCGCTCTCGCCGTTGTTGAGCCGGATGAAGAGCTTGCCTTGTCGGCGATCAACCACAACGAGATCCCTATTTTTCACGCCGTCGAAGTCCCCGATCGCAACAGCGGACGGGCTCCGAGCGTCTGGGAAGCTAACGGCGTACTTCTTTGGAAAGGTTCCGTTCCCTATGCCGAGGAAAATCCAGACGGACTGCGAGTTCCCCTCCGGTACCGCCAGGTCTGATATGTTGTCGCCGTTGAGGTCCCCGACCCCCGGCCGGCCAGGGTTATGTACCTGCAGGACCGTCGCCTGGCTGAAACGGCTCGGTGAGGTTGGGGAGCCGAGATAAACTGCTATCTTGTCGCTCTTCGGGCTTACTACGATGAGATCCGACCGGTTGTCGTTGTTGACATCGTCCACCACAACGAATTCGGGCGTCGCCGCCGCGCTGATCGGCTCGGCGCTGCTGAAGCTGATGGCTGCGACGGCGGCCTCAGCCGTCAGCAGCAGGATGGCAAGGCTGAAGAGGGCACTTCTCGGGCGACTCATGCAATGCTCCATGACCGCTGCCAGTGGGTACAGATACCCACCGCTGACATCCTGTTTGTGGCCCGATCACTGTCGCTTGCGCCCTTCCGTTTGTCAAACGGAAACCAGCGCGCTGGCGGGACATAACGTGCCGGGGCACCCGCCGCGTTGGAGTTGTGCGGCACAATGGTGCTAGTGGTACCCACTCGCACGTCAGACAGTTCGTCAGGTGTAGGTAGAGTACTTTCCCATACGGACCCGAGGGCAGCGATGACCACATTTTCCGTCGGGACGAGCACGATCGAGTTGGTGCGCGGGGACATCACCGACCAGGATACCGACGCCATTGTGAACGCGGCGAACACCACGCTGCTCGGCGGCGGGGGCGTGGACGGCGCCATTCATCGCGCTGGCGGTCCGGCCATTCTCGCCGCATGTCGAAAGTTGGGCGGTTGTGCGACCGGCGACGCGAAGATCACGACGGGAGGCCGCTTGAAGGCGAGGTATGTCATCCACACCGTTGGGCCCGTGTATCACGGCGGGCAGCAGGGTGAGCCGGAACTGTTGGCGAGCGCGTATCGGCGCAGCCTCGAGGTCGCGTCCGCCAACGGCGTGCGGCGCATCGCGTTCCCGTCGATCAGCACCGGAGCCTACCGATTTCCGATCGACCAGGCGGCTCGCATTGCGTTGCGAACGGTTCGCGAATATCTGGCCGCGCACCCCGACATTACGCTGGTTCGGTTCGTGCTGTTCAGTGAGGCGGATCTCGCCGTCTACCAGCGCGCTGCGGCCGGGGTTCTCGGAAAGCAACCGCAGTAGACGCGCTTAGGCTGGCGGCGCCGCTTCGACGACGAAACCCATCGCTTCGATCATGCGGTGGGCTTCCTCGCCCGCCTGTCCCGGGGTGGTGAGATAGCCCTCGACGAAGAGCGAGTTGGCGGGATACAGAGCGAGGGGCTGAAACCAGCCGAGATGCAGCTCCCGGCCGCCGGCGACGCGAATCTCCGCGGTCGGGTTCGTCAGGCGGAACAAGCACAGGGCTTTCAGGCATCTCATCGGCGTGAGTTCCCATCGTCCTTCGAACGGCGTGCCGGGAATCGGGTGAAGAAAGTTGACTGGGAGCGAGTCCACCCTGAGCGCGCGCAGCGCGAACGCCAGATCCACCACGTCGTCGTCGCTCTCGCCCATGCCGATGATCCCCCCGCAGCAGACCGAAAGCCCCGCGCGGCGCACGCTCTCCACCGTCCGCACGCGGTCCATGTAGGTATGGGTCGTGCAAATCTCGCCGTGAAAACGCTCGCTGGTGTTGAGATTGTGGTTCACCCAGTCCACGCCAGCCGCCTTGAGCTGCCGCGCCTGTTCATCGCCCAGCAGGCCCAGCGACACGCACAGCTCGAGCTGGGGGGACTCGGCCTTGATCCGGCGCGCGGCGGCCACGAAACGCGCGATGTCACTGGCGCCCGGACCTCTGCCGCTTGTCACCATGCAAAAGCGCCGAGCGCCGGCCGCAACGGCGCGCCGCGACGCCGCCACGAGTTCCTCGACGGAGTCGAGCCGATAGCGCGGAATAGCTGCCTCCGAGATCGCCGACTGGGAACAGTAATGACAATCCTCGGGGCAAAGGCCGCTCCGAGCGTTCCGCAGCAGGCAGAGCTTGACGCGCCGGCCGTAGTGACGCTCGCGGACGCGAAGTGCGGCCAGCAAGAGCCCCGGCACGTCCTCGTCCGGCGTGCTCAACACGCGGAGGGCGGCGGCGCGATCAATTTCGCTGCCCCGGAGCGCGATCTCCGCCAGATCGTCGGCCCAGCCACACCGCGGCACAAGCGCTTCGTCACGGAATTGCATGCTGTTCATGGGTATTGCGTCTTCTTCATCGCCCGCGTCGTTACCAATGCACTGGCCGCGACGCAAGCTGCGCGCGCGTGGGAGTGCCGCTCTGGACCATCTGACGGCTTTGTGCTCAGGGATTGGGACCCAGTGGGAACGGTCCCAGTTCATGGCCACGCCGTCGCTCAGACAGATCCGCGCTTTGGTGCGCGAAGTGCTCGGCATCCTCCCGACGCTCGACCTGCACGGGCTCGGGGTGCGCGAAGCACTGCGCGAGACCGAACGCTTCCTGCGCGACGCGCAGGCGCAGGGCGTGCCCTCGCTGCGCATCGTGTATGGCAAGGGCCGCCGCAGCCCCGGCGGCCGCGGCGTCCTGCGCGAGGCAATTCCGCACTGGCTGGACACGAATGGGCGGAACCTCATCCGGCGCTATGAGCAGCGTCCCGACGCATCCGGTGCCGACGGCGCCGTCATCGTCTGGGTGCGCCTCCGCGAGCCTGAATCGGACTGAAGCGCTGTCGATCCCGCGCTCCACAGCACCCCGAGCCCCTGCTTTGGAACGGGTCCAGGGTTCTTGCCGGAGACGACAAAGAAGGCATCGGACGGACGAAGTAGGTCAAATCGACCTTACTCTTCCGCGAACTCGATGATGCCCTGCGCCAGCGCCCGCACGTCCTCGTCGGGGTCGTTCAGTGCGGTGCGTACCAGTTCGAGCGCGCGCGGGTCGTCCATATCGCCCAGGATGCCCACCGCCTCGAAGCGCACTTCGGGATCCGAGTCTTCGACCGCAGGGAGTAGCACATCCGGCGTGAGGTCGTCGGAGTAATCGCCCAGCGCCTCGACGGCTGCCAGGCGGACTTCGGCGTCTGGGTCGTTCATCGCTTCGGTCAGCGCCTGAATCACGAGCGCGTCTTCCACGCCGGTCAGCATGAGAATGGCCCCGATCCGCTCGTCTGGATCCGGATCGGTGAGCAACGTCTTTTTCAACCGCTCGAATTCTTCTCGTTCTTCAGGGTCGCTCAACTCGCCCTGCGCAGCAGGCAGTGACTCCCTCGCGCCGGGTTCCGGCCGTGGCGGCAATGTCTTGGCGCGCGCTCGCGGGGGTGCTTGTGGCGGGGCCGGCGGGTGCGCGCTTTGGCGGCGATCATACTCGGTTCGCAGTTTGCCAAGTCGTTCCTCGACGCGGGCGCTGCGCGTCAGCGGCGTGCGCGCCGGCGGTGCCGACGCCCGCGGTGGCGTTTCGCTCACTGGTTCCATGCGGACGAACACCGCCAGCGCGATGACCAAGATGGCGGCGGCGGCGACGATTACGGCAGTCAAGGATCGCATCCGAATTCCCTCGCGCGCGGCTGCCTCAAGCAGTTCGCCCTCCCCGCCCCCGTACGCGCCCCCGGCGACATGGGGCACCCTCAGGTGCCGTGCTCATTCTGCGGGCCAGCGCGAACGTCAGAGACATCGCTCAACTCACAACTACCGTACGATACGCTCCGGCCCGGTGCAATCGCCGTGCATCCACCATCATTCACCGTCATTCACCGGAAGGAAGAACTCGATCCATCGAGGGGCGGAGCGCTTCGACACTTCTGCTTCGCTCGGGGCCAGCCCCTCCTCAGGGCATGACGCCGTGCGTCTTACAGCGGGATGAATTCATGCTAGGCTGACTGCGCCGGAGGCGGCTTCGGATGGCGAAGGAGTTTTTCAACCCTGACATGGAATTCTACATCGACCACCGCGTCGATTGGGGGCGGTATTTCCGGCTGCGGCGCGGTGCCGAGGTCAACGCGCCGGAAGAGGTCGCTACGTACAAGATGATCCTGCGCACCGTCGGAGAGATTTGTGAGGAAATCGAGGTTGGGGCGCGCGACCACTGGCACGACCATGTCCAGTTGGTGGATGGCCAGGTGCTGCTACCGCCGCACATCGCGGCCGGATACGAGAAGTTGCGAACGGCCGGTCTGGTGTGCCTGCCGCTCAGCCCGGCGTACGGCGGGTACGGGCTGCCGTTCGTCCTCCAGTGCGCGTATCTCGAAATGGTTGCGCGGGCCGACTCGAGCCTGATGACCATTGTCGGGCTGCAGGCGGGCATTGCATACGACATCGAGCGGTACGGGAGCGAGGAGATCAAGGGGCGGTATTTGCCCGGCTTCACCAGCGGGGAGCTCCAGGGTTCCATGGATCTCACCGAGCCGCAAGCCGGCTCGGATCTCGGGGGCATCACGGCGCGGGTGACCGAGGAAGGGGGGCGCTACTTCGTCGAGGGCGAGAAGATCTACATCACCAACGGCGGTGCGCCGATCCATCTCGTGCTGGCGCGCGATGCCGCGACCTTCGACCAATCGAAGGGAACGACCAATGGCCTGAGCCTGTTGCTCTGTCCGGCTACGCTTCCCGATGGGACGCGCAACCGGATTCGCGTCGCCCGGGTCGAGTCGAAGCTCGGCATCCATGGCTCGCCGACGTGCGTCGTGCAGTACGATCACGCCGAGGGGTTTCCGCTCGGGAAAACGGGCGCCGGATTCCGCGCTATGCTGGACTTGATGAATCACGCGCGGCTCGGCGTCGCCGCCCAAGCCATTGGGGTGGCGGAAGCGGCGTACCGCGCAGCGCGCGCATACGCGGCCGAGCGCGTGCAATTCGGCGCGCCGATCATCAACCAGCCGCTGGTCAAGTCGATGCTCACCCTGATGGCCATCCACGTTCAGGCCGCGCGGGCTCTGCTCTACCGCACGTGTGCGATGATCGACATGACCGAGGCGCTGCGCCTCTATCTGCAGTCGGAGCGCGGGCAGCAAGACCCCGAGCGCGCGGCGCGGCAGGCCGAGCACGATGCCAACACGCCGCTCATTCGCTTCTACACGCCACTCTGCAAGTACTACGCGACCGAGATCAGCAACGAAGTCGCGCGCCACGGCATCCAAGTGCACGGCGGGCTCGGCTACATGGCGGAGTCGCGCGCCGGCCAGTACCATTCCGACTCCATCATCACGACGATTTACGAGGGGACCTCCGAGATCCAGGCCAGCTTCGCTCTCAAGGAGATGAGCAAGGGGGCGCTGGTGACGGCGTTGGAACACACGCGCGCCGAGCTGGAGTCGATGCGCGAGCGCGCCCCGGATCTCGTCGAGCAAGTGTGCGGGGGCATCGGTTGGATCGACCAGTCTGTCCCCGCGCTCCTCGGCGATCCGCAGTACGCGTTGCTCAACGCCAAACGGCTCTGCGCGATGGTCATCGACGTTCTCGCCGGCGCCGAGCTGCTCAACCAGGCGGCCTTTTCCGACGTCAAGCGCGAGGTAGCCGCCACCTTCATTCACCGCCGCATGCTGATGGTGGAGATGAATGCCCGTCGCATCGCCAGCGGCGACGCCTCGCGGTTGCTCCGCTACGACCGCATCCTCGGATTGGAGGGCGCGTGATGGTCGCTGTCAGCTCCACCATGCTGCCGCTGGGCACGCCGGCACCGGACTTTCGGCTGCCGGACACGGATGGAAAGCTCGTCTCATTGCGCGATTTCCAGGACGCGCCAGCGTTGCTGGTGATGTTCATCTGCAATCACTGCCCGTACGTGCAACACATTCGGAGTGCACTGGCGGTGTTTGCGCGCGAGTACCAGGCGCGCGGGCTGGCAATCGTCGCCATCAACTCTAACGACGTAGCGAGCTATCCCGACGACCGGCCCGAGAAGATGGCGGAGGAAAAGGAGGTGGCGGGTTACACATTTCCGTACCTCTTTGATGAGAGCCAGGAAGTGGCCCGAGCGTATCGAGCCGCGTGCACGCCGGATTTCTATCTGTTCGATCGCGACCCCCGGCTGGTTTATCGTGGCCAATTCGACGACAGCCGGCCCGGAAGCGGCAGGCCGGTCACCGGCGCCGACCTTCGCGCGGCCGTCGATGCCGTCCTCGCCGGCCGCTCGGTTCCGAAAGACCGCTGCCGATCAGCGACCGAGCCTCGGCTGCAACATCAAGTGGAAGCCCGGCAACGCCCCGGAGTACTTCGCCGGGTAGCCTCGATCGGACAAGAGAAACTCACCACAGTCGCCGGACCGAGGAGGCTACCCAAAGGAAGATCCCGCCTCGCCAGCGAATGCCCCGTCTCCCGCATCCCCTGCGGGAGAAAGCAAGGGTTCCGACTCCGGTCGGGCCTTCCGGATCGCTCGCGCTCGGCGTCGTGGCGCCTCTGCGGTGAGTTCTGTTGTCCAATCAAGGCGAGTTTGGCGCGCCTCGACAAGCTAGCCCGGGCCGTTTCCGGGCAGAGCGGCCCGTCGACTGGCGGGCGCAGTGGACGGCCGCCGCCGCTTCGGTTATGTAGGTGCACGGTTTTCCGAGACACGCTGGCGTAGCTCAGCCGGTAGAGCAGCTGATTCGTAATCAGCAGGTCGGCGGTTCGATTCCGCCCGCCAGCTTTATTTTTCAGGCGCTTAGAAAGGCCCATCCCGGCCGCGGTGGAAAATTGTCCGAGATTTGTCCGAGATGTTTCGGACATTGCGTCTTCAGGCCCCGGTTTTCGCCGCGCGCAGGGGCAGGACGCGCGCCGGTTGGCGCGCCTGCAAGTGGGCGTGCAGCCGCTCGGCGGCGATTCGCCGGCAGTTTGCCGGCGCCTGGAAAGCGGTCAATGGTTGCGCGCTCCATTGGGCTTGCGTACAGTAGGCGCACCATGGCTCGCACTGCTGCTGTTCGTCGTTCCGCGCCCGTTTCAACGCGGCGTCTGATTCCGGTGGAAGACGAAGTGATTTCGGCGGAGGAAGCCCGCGCGGTTGAAGAGGGGCGCGCCGCATTCGCCCGTGGCGACTACGTGACTCTCGATGAGCTGAA
>JBBITY010000141.1:399-664 GCA_037440565.1 Desulfurellales bacterium | reverse complement strand
CGCATGTGGCGCGTCAACGTCGCCGGACCCGCTCGAAAAGCCGTCGACCGGTTTCCGCGTAAGGATCGCGATCGAATCCTGGCTGCGCTGGACGAGATGGCCGCCGATCCGTTCTCCGGCGACATCCGCAAGCTGGGCGCCAACGAGTATCGGCGCCGGGTCGGCGGTTACCGGATACGATACGCCGTCTACGCGCAGTTGCGATTCGTGCAGGTCACCGCAAGCGCAGCTTGTCTGCGCTCGGCCCGGCCGGGCAATCGCTGCT
>JBBITY010000141.1:0-358 GCA_037440565.1 Desulfurellales bacterium | reverse complement strand
CGAGCGGAGCGGCTGGACTGACCCCTCACACCTTCTTGCCGCCTTCTTTGCCGGCGTACTTCCGCTCGGCGGTGTCGACGCGGATGCGGTCGCCGGTTTCGATGAACAGCGGCACCATGATCTCGAAGCCGGTCTCCAGCTTGGCCGGCTTCCAGGTGGAGTCCGAGCTGCCGCGCTGCGCTGGCCCGGTCTCGGTGACTGTCAGCACCACTTGGCCGGGGAGCTCAAGGTCGACCAAGCGGCCGTCGAGTAACAGCGTCTTGTACTCTTCGCTTTCCTTGACGAACCAGCGGCGGTCCCCGATCTGCGATGCCGGCAACTCGATGGGCTCGTACGTTTCCGAGTCCATGAAGACGTA
>JBBITY010000140.1:0-8122 GCA_037440565.1 Desulfurellales bacterium | reverse complement strand
GTGATCAACGATCCGGAGGGCCTGCGCGAGGCGGATGTCGCGCTGATCAGCCGCAAGATTCTCAAGGAGATCCGCAAGGACCTGGCGGAGAAGCACGAGATGGAGTTCGTCGAGGCGGATTGGCGGTACTGCGACTTCCTCGTGTACCGCGCCTTCCGCTGGGTGCAGGAGCGCCGGGCGCCGCTGCCGGCCGACTATCCGGCGCTGCGGGCGCAGTTCACCAAGGAGCCGCCGGCCGAGGACCTGCCGCCGTTGATTCTCGCGCACGTCGATGCGGCCGCGTTGGCCGCGGATGTCGGCCGCCTCGAAGAGTCAGACGCGCTGTTGGAGGAAGAGGAATTCCGCACCTGGTTTTTCCCCCGCGAAGCGCTGCAGCCCTACCTCGACGAGATGGCCGGCATTCGCGACAGCCCACTCGTGCTGCATCGCGCTCAGCAAGAAGAACGCGTGCGCGGCGTGGTGGACCGGGCCGTGGAGGAGCTGTTCGCCGGCACGCGCCGCGAGAGTTGGGCGCGCCGGCTCTACGAGATGGCGTACTTTTTCTGGGCCACCGGCCGGCGCGAGCCGGCGCAACAGGCCGTGGTGGTCGCCCTCGCCCTCGCCCGCAGCGAGCGCGGCGGCCGCGACATTCCCTTCTGCGAACACCTCGCCCGCGCCAGCCTCGCCCTGTTCGCACAAGTCACCGCCGAAGAGGAAGCCGAGCGCGCCAAGAGCTCCCTCGTCCTCACCCCGCAGCAGCTCCGCGCCCAGCGCGCGCGGCGCTGAGAGCCCGCTCACGCGCTCGCCGCGGGAACCCTTCGTAGCGGCTCGTTTGCCACGACCAGCTTGGCCTACAATGCGGGAGGAAGCTCACCGTGGCAATTCCTAAGAGCGTGTCGGAGAATGCAGAATCGATCCTCGTATAATGAGATATCCACAGGCAGATCGTCGTTCGACGCGGAGATTTCGCTCTGCTCTAATGCGGGCTATACGGACGATGGAAACGTTGGTTGAATCTTTCTCCGACAGGCTCCTAGGGAGTGCAAACGCCTCGCGGGGGTGGACTTCCCGATTGCCGTGGTCTCGAAGCGCGGGTGATAGTCATCACGCTCCAAAGCCTCTTCGCGTTTCCGCTTCCGTGCTCGCTGAGTCATCGATCCTCCTTGCCTGCCGACTCATCTTCACCGCATAGCACAATGTGCACTCACCCTCGCCCTCTCCCACAGCAGTGTGGGAGAGGGGATACCCCCTTGATGATCATCGATGCCGTCCGTATGGCGCCTCGGGCTCCCGCACCTGCATGGTTTGGTCAGCGCGTTCACCTCCAGCCAGTAGTGCGCGACCTTCGTCACCTCGTGCCACGGGAAGCGGGCCGGGTCCTCGATCGGCTCCTGCAGGACCGGCTCGGAAGGCAGATTGGTGGGGACCGGCGCCGGGGTGAGGTTGCCGAGGATGCTGGGCTCGACCTGCTTGCAGCGGGATGGAGCAGCGTTCCATCCCTCAAGAGCGGTTGCGCGCGAACCGCCCTTCTCTCGAGGGTCGGAGCAATGCTCCGACCCGGTAATCTCCACCGCGAAGAGCCGCTCGTGGATCACTCGGCCGAGGCCGTCGACGAGCCGGCCGTCGCCGTCGTCGGTGCGCACCGATTCCTGGTCAGCCGGCAAGAGCGCTGTCACGCCGTCTAATCGAATGCGGCGCAATCAGCCAGTGGGCAGGGGCTACGTGGAAAGGGCTTGGGCGTGCCGGGGTGAGGCGATGACGCCCGCCTGGGCTCCGCCGCTACAGTTCGACCACCAATCCCTCGTGCGCCAGCTCGAGGGTGATCTCGGCGCGGTGGGCGAGGACCTCACTGCCGAGGTGGGTGAGAATGAGGCGGCGGCAGCCGAAGCGGTGATGGTTGGCGGCGATGCGCGGGTAATCGAGGTGGAAGTCGACGCGCGTCTCGTAAAAGCAGCACTCGCAGATGAACAGGTCGGTGCCCTGCGATTGCACCACCAACTCCTCCGTCCACCCGGTGTCGCCGGAATACAGGATCGTCCTGCCATCCACTTGCACGCGCAGGCCGAGGGAAATCTCGGTCTCCTGGTGCGGGACGCGAAACGGCAGCAGGTCGACGCGCCCGATCGGGGTGCGGACGCCGGGCTGCACCTCGGTGCACCGGAGCACAAACGGCAGCGGTCGGGCGGCCAGGTCCTTGTACATGGCGCGGTACAGCTCCTTGACTCGCGCCTCGGTCCCCGGCGGCCCCACCAGGGCGAGCGGCCGGTGCCGCGGCGTCTCGAAGATCCAGGTGAGGAAGAGAAACGGGAGGCCGGCGAAGTGGTCGCCGTGCAGATGGCTGAGGAAGATCGCGTCGAGGTCGTTCGCCGCCAGCCCTTCGCGCTTGAGCGCCTGCAGAGCCGTCGCACCGCAATCGAGCAGGAAGCGCGCCGACGGTGCCGTCACCAGATAGCTCGCGTGGCAACGGCCGGCGGTGTTGAAGGCGTCGCCTGTGCCGAGGAATGTGACGCGAACGTTCAGAGGTGGGGCCTCACTCAGCGCGCGGGCGTGTCAGGCGGCCCAGCTCGCGCATGGCCACCAGCATGCCCGCCAGCGTGGGTTGCGCCGCTTTCAGGTCGTCGATCACGCCGCGCAACCGGGCAAGCTGCGGTGCCGCCGCTTCTGCATAGCGACGCACGCGATCGCCAATCGGCTCTCCGTCCGCTCCACACGCGAGCACGTCCATCGTCAGTTGGCGGCGCGCGTGCAGGAGCCCTTCCAAGAGACCGCCCACGGCGCGTTGCTCCCAGCGGTCTTCTCCCGGCACCGTGGTAGGCAGCGCGTCGCGCACCCAGTCGAGGTCCGCCAGGGCCGCCGCCTGGAAATACGCGTGGGCCACGAGCGCCGGCGCCGTGTCGAGCTGGGCGGCGATGTGCGCGATCTCCAACGCGTCCTCAATTCCCGCCAGGCGCGCCACCTCCTCGGCGAGTGCCGGCGCAACGCCGGCGTCGGTGAGCCGGTGCACCTCTGCCGCGTAGGCAGCGCGCCGCTCGTCGGCCAGCAACTCGGGCCACGCCAGCCGCAGCTCCTCCACCGGCGCGCGGAGAGACGCGATCAGCTCGTCGAGCGGGGCCGAGAGCGACTGCGTTTCGAGGACCCACTTTGTGGCGCGCTCGATGGCGCGCTGCACGGCAAACGCGCACTGCTCCTCCGCCGCAGCCGACAGCCCCGGGCGCTGGGCGGTGATGTGGTCGAGCACGTCGTCGCCGCCGCTGATGGCCATTGCCGCCGTCCACGCCTTGACGATCTCGCTCGCCTCGCGCCCGGTATCGCGCACCAAGCGGAGCACGAAGGTCATGCCCATCGAGTCCACCAGCCGATTCGCAATCTCGACCGCGGTGATCTCGCGGCGCAACGGGTGCAGGTGCAGCACATGGCCGATGCGCTGCACCGCGGCTTCGGGGAAGTAGGCGAACACGTAGCGCACCGCGTCCCGCTCGTCGCATAGCGTCGAGGCCAGGATGCGCTGCTGGAGGTCGAGCTTGGTGAAGGCCAGCAATACGGCCAGCTCGGGGCGCGTCAGGCCCAGGTACACCCCGCGCCGCGCCCGCAACGCCTCGCGTGTCGGCAGGCGCTCCAGGAGGCGATCGAGCCCCGCTTCCGCCTCGAGCATCGCCATGAGGTCGCGAAAGGCGTGCAGCCCGGTACGCGACCGCACCTGGTCGAGGCTCAGCGCCAGCGCCTGCCGCCGGTTATGGGCGAGCACCGCCTCGCAGACCACGGCCGCCAGCTCGGCGAGCAGGGCATTGCGCTCCTCGAGCGAAAGCTGGTGTTTGCTCACGAGCGGTTGCAGCGCAATCTTGAGGTTCACCTCGTGGTCGGAGCAGTCCACTCCGCCGGAGTTGTCGATAGCATCCGTGTTGATGCGCCCGCCGGCGAGGGCGAACTCGATACGCCCGCGCTGCGTGATGCCGAGGTTGCCTCCCTCGACGACCACGAGCACGCGCAGGTCGCGGGCATCCACCCGCACCCGGTCGTTGGCCGGGTCGCCGACCTCGGCGTGCGTCTCGTCGCTGGCCTTGACGTACGTGCCGATACCGCCGTTCCACAGCAGGTCTGCCGGCATGCGCAGGATCGCCTGCACCAGCTCTTCGCCCGAAAGGGACTCCGCGTCGACGCCGAGCATGGCGCGCACGGGCGGCGTCAGCGCCACCGCCTTGGCGCTGCGGGGAAAGACACCGCCGCCCGGGCTGAGGCAGGCCGGGTCGTAGTCGTTCCACCCCGACTGGGGGAGGCGGAAGAGGCGCTCGCGCTCCCAGTAGGAGCGTTCGGCGTCCGGATTCGGGTCGAGAAAGATGTGTCGGTGGTTGAAGGCGGCGCGCAAGCGGAGCGTGCGCGAGCGCAGGAGGCCGTTGCCGAAGACGTCACCGCTCATGTCGCCGATGCCGATTACCGTGATCGGATCGCGGTCGATGTCGCGCCCCATCTCGCGGAAATGCTGCCGCGCGCACTCCCAGGCGCCGCGCGCCGTGATGCCGAGCTGTTTGTGATCGTACCCGTGCCGCCCGCCCGAGGCGAAGGCGTCGCCGAGCCAGAATTGGTAGCGCGCCGCAATTTCGTTGGCGATGTCGGAAAATCCCGCCGTGCCCTTGTCGGCGGCCACGACCAGGTAAGGGTCGGGCTCGTCGTACACGAGCTGGCCGTGGGGAGGGACGGGGCGCCCGTGCTCGATGTTGTCCGTGATCGACAGCAGGGCGCCGATCAGGGTGCGATAGGCCCGTTCCACGTCCTGCGGCGACACCGGCGCCGCACCGCCGCGGGGCTTCACGACGAAGCCGCCCTTTGCGCCGACGGGGACAATCACCGCGTTCTTCACCGCCTGCGTCTTCATCAGGCCGAGAATCTCGGCGCGGAAGTCGTCGGGCCGGTCGCTGAAGCGGATGCCCCCGCGTGCCACCCGCCCGGCCCGCAGATGAACGCCCTCCATGTGGGGGGCGTGTACGTAGACCTCGAACATCGGCCGGGGCCGCGGCACGTGGGGGAGCTCGGCGGCGGCGAGCTTGATCGCGACCGCCGTCGCTTCCGGCTCCTCGCCTGCGCGGCGATAGAAATTGGTGCGCACCGTGGCCGCCACTGCCGCGCCCAGGGCGCGCAGGACGCGGTCGTGAACGAGGCTGTCGACCGCTTCCAGGCTGGCCACAAAGCTCGCCTCCGCCTCCGCCGCCGGCCCCGCCAGGCGCTGGGCCGCCGTGAGCGGCGAGGCGTCGGGATCGAATTTCGCCGCAAAGAACCGAAACAGGCGCCGCGCGCTCTCGGGATGCCGCGTCAACGCTTCGACCAGGGTCGTGCGGCTCGCCACCCCGAGCTGGCGCGCGTGCTCGACATACGTGCGCAGGACTTCGACGGCTCGCCAATCGAGACCGGCGTGCAGAATGAGCATGTTGAGCCGGTCGTTCTCGACCTCGCCGCTGCGCAGCACCTGCAGGGCTGGAGCGAGCAGCGGTTGGGCCGCGGCGATGTCGAGGTCTGCAGCCGCGGCTGCCTGGACGAAAAACGTGTGAATCCGCGCCCCGGCGATCTCGGCCAGGGCGACGTCAACCACGTCTTCGCCGAAGACGCGCAGACCGAGATTCTCCATGATCGGGATGAAATCGCTCAGGACGAGCGGTGGGCCGGCCACGTAGAGCCGCAGGGCCCACAGGGCTGGCGCGGTACCCGGGGGCGGGGCGGCAATGTCGATCTGCGCGTGGCCACTCGTCACCAGGGTCTCCAGCAGGCGGATGTCACGCACGGCTTGTGCGACCTCGGTTCCCGCCTTGTACGCGGCGGGAAAAGCCGTCCCGTATTTGCCCGCCAAGCGGTCGACCGCAGCCGGGGGGTAGACTCTGGCCAGCGCGTCGCGCAACTCGTCGTCCCAGGTGCGCAACAGCTCGTTCAGGTCATGCTCCAGCGCCTCGGTTGGCGGGTGCTCCAGCACGGCGGCCGCCACTGCCAGGTAGTAGTGCAGGCGAACCTGAGGGCGCTCGTCGAGGGCGACATGCTCGTGCAGCACCGCCGCGGCGAGGCGTTCGCACAAGCGAGCCGACACGCGCTCGTGCAGCGCGGTGGAAAAGCGGGCGCGCGGCACGATGACGGTGGCGAACAAGCCGCGCCGGAAGGCGTCGGGCCGGCAAAGAACCCGCACCCCGCCGCGTGCCTGCACGGCCATGATGGCGCGCATGACCTGGTGGATGTCCTCGACGCCGCCGGCAAACAGCTCTTCCTTTGGAAAGCTGTCGAACAGCGAGACGAGATTCCGGTAGTCGTGCGAGTCTTCCACCGCCCCCTCCCGTTCGAGCACGGCCGCGATCTCTCGGCGCAGCAGGGGAGTCTCGCTGGCGGGTTCGTGGTACGCCTTGGAGGTGAACAGGCCCAGGAGGCGGTGCTCACCGATCACTGATCCCGTCGGCCCCACACGCAACACCCGCACGTCGTCCATCGGCGCCAATCGGTGCACGGGGCTCAGGGCGCGAGTTTTCGAGATCGTGAGCAGGGGCGCCGGCGCGACCCGCGAGCCCCAGTCGTCGGGAACTCCCTCGGATAGGTCGTAGGGCCCGCGGCCGTTCTCCCGCAAAATGCCGAGCCCCGTGCCGCGCCGCCGCATCATGCGGTGGCCAGCACCGACCGCGCGCAGCTCGCACTCGCAGTACCCGAGATACACGAAGTTTTTCTCTCCCAGCCATTCGAGCAGCGCCACGACCTCCTGCGCCTGGGCATCCCACGGCGGGGGAAGACTGCGCGCGCGCAGTTCTGCTGCGAGCTCCGCAACCCGGCGGCGCATTGCCTGATAATCGTCCGTCGCCTGAACCACGCGATGCAGGCGTTCGCCGAGAACGCGCTCCAGGTTCGCTGCGCGCTCCAACCGCGTCGCTTCCAGGTGGACGAATGATTCGCGCGCGGCAAAGCGATCGGGTGGACCGACCTGTTCGAGAACCCCCTGAGCGGTGCGCTGCACCCCGAGCACCGGGTGCAGCACGTCCCGGACGTCGCCGCCCGCGCGCACCACCGTCTCGCAAATCGTGTCGACGATGAACGGACGGTCGCCGAGCACGGTCTCGATGACCGTGTACGGCGCCGCCCCGGCTCGGCTCGGCGGGACGGAGAAAATCCGGATCGCCACCGGCTCCCGTCCGCGATCGCGGAAGAAGCGAAACGCGCCCACCACCGACCGCACCAGCGGTAAAACGTCGGCCGTTTCTGCGGGAAGAGACACCTTGGCGAGCAACTCGCGCGCAAACGCCTCGATCAACGCCTGCTCAGGCGCCAGCACCGACTCCTTGAGGCGCACGAGGAATTGTGCCAGTGCGGGCGCATCCGCCGCACCGGTAGCCCGATCGCGGCCCTCGTCCATGAGCTGCGCGATCGCCTTGTGGAACCCGACCACTGTTTCGCTCCAACCCGTTCCCGGGTCGCCCGATCAGCCGGCCACCGGCTCCGGACCGGACGGCCGCGGCCCAAGGTCGGCGGCTCCCACCAGCTCGCCGGCGCCCGCAATCAACCGCAACCCAGCCCTTGGCGCCCCTTCCCCACCCGATCGGGGACCCCTGCTCACCCCGTCTGCTTACTGTGCGATTGGCACCAGGTCAAACAGATATTCCTCGCCGATCGTGCGCCAGCCCTCGCGCGCAAGAAGCCGCTGGGCCGCGGTCATCGACGGGCTGGCGGTGCAGCGCAAGTCGCAACAGCCGCGGCCCGCGGCGCGACGCAGCGCCAGCTCGGCCAGTGCCGCTCCCAGGCCGCGCCGCCGCGCATCCGGAGCGACGACCAGTGCTTCGATGCGCCCGCGCGTTCCCAGGGTGATGTCGCGGGTATACGTGACGTAGACGAAACCGGACACCCTGTCGTCGAGCAACGCGACGTAGAGGTCGGATCCCAGATCAGTAACGACGCGGCGGAAGCGCCGGAGGGCGGCGCGATCGGGCAGGGGAACGGGGTAACCGCTGGAGGCGAGGATCCCGAGGATTGCGACGAAGTCCGTCCGCCGGCCGCGGCGGAGTCGTGTTGACGTTGGCGGCATAACGACTCTCTATCACAAAAAACGTCTTGGGGAATGTCTTCTCAGAAAATCTGTGCAATCCGTTGTAACCCACGTCCTCGGTCGATTGGGTTGCGGGCGCCAGCCCCC
>JBBITY010000139.1:6991-8127 GCA_037440565.1 Desulfurellales bacterium | reverse complement strand
ATGCGCGCGCGCTGGCGCGCCGAGTACCGCCTGACGTGGACGCAGCGAAGCTGGTCGCCTTCGACCGCGACCCGTTCAGCCAACTCGATCGCCGCCCGCTCGTCGACGCTCGGGGTCCCGCTGCCGTGCAAGAGCGCCAGCGCGTTGGCGCGGCGGGCCAGCGCGGGGACGAACGCAACCGGCTCCACCCTGCTGGCCAGCTTGCCCTTGTATTTGAGGCGCAGCGGCGTCACGAATTCGATGGTGGCGTGTGAGAGCGCCGCACCCGCCTTCGAGGAGTCGCCGCGTGCCTCATCGTCATTGCCTCGGGCCGCGGAGCGGGCCGGAGCATCGCTGCGGCCCTCGAGTATGGTTGGCGTCACGACCGCATCTCGTGAAGGGCGGACCGGCAGTCCGCCCCTCTCAGCCGGGGAACCGCGCTCCAGCGCTGCCATCGCCGGTGGTGTGTACTGGTCGCTGGCGGCATCGTAGATCATCTCGCCGCCCGGCCCGGTGACGCGCAGCAGGTGCAAGCCGGCGCGGCGCCGACTGCCTTCGGCAGCGCCCGCCGGGATACCGAGGCCACGGCGGGCCAGCTCCTGCAACGCCACCACCAGCACGGGCAGGTCGGCGATCGCGTGGCCGATCAGGCTGAGCCGTACGGGGATTTCGGCGCCCGATTTCAGTCGAAACGGTTTGCCGCTCGCGCGCGTCCAACCCGGCTCGGGTGCCAGCACGAGGGGCCGCGGCGCCTGGTCGCGGATGCCGGCGGCGCGCAGGGCATCGGCAGGAGCAATGCTCCCGCGCTCCGTATTACGTCCTTGAGGCATGGAGCGATGCTCCATGCCGGGAGCACCGCTCCCGCCCTCTAGGGAGGTGGCGGGAGCACTGCTCCGGCGCTCAAGAGCCGTGCCCGCCGGCGTTTCGAACAGCGCCGGATAGGCGCAGCGCGCGGAGAGCGGGCAGCCGGGGCACGCCTCGCGTTTCGGGAAGACACACGCGGTGCGGTAGAGCGCGCGTGCCAAGGTGCCGTGCAGGGCGGAGCCGAGAAACGGCGGCAGCCACTGCGACTCGGCGGTGCGCAGGGTCACGGTGAGCGGCAGGACGCGTGGGAGGGTGAACCGCAGAAGCTTCACCATGGCAGCCGCGGAAACTCT
>JBBITY010000139.1:5103-6981 GCA_037440565.1 Desulfurellales bacterium | reverse complement strand
CGCAAGGCAGAAAGCCCGCCACCAGATCTCGCAGCCGCCGAGCCGTGGACTCCGTTATGGGGCGAAGTCCATGAGCCAAGATGGAGCGGTTGCGGGCGTCCATGATCTTCTGGAACTCGGAGAAGTGCTCTCGAAAGCGAATGCCGGCGCCGTCACCGATTTCGCCCAGCACCCGGTAGGTGGCCATCAGCGGAAGCTTCGCGGTGCGCTGGTCATCGGCGTACCTGCGGGCAAACTCGTCGCGGAGGGAGGGCGGAAGCTGCTCGACCGGCACCGCGCCCGCATCGAGTCCCAGGCGGTCGCGAAGGCTGCACTGGCCGAGCAGCTCGATCGCCCGGTACAGGCGAGCGACCGCATCGTCGTGCTTGCCTTCCGCGATCCGACGGTCCGCGTTTGCCAGCAGATCGGCGGCCAGCAGCGGGTGGGTCCGCTCGAAGTTACGCGTCTTGCCGCGCAGGTCACCCAAGAGCGCGACGTTGTCCTTCACGCTGCGCAGGAAATCGTCGTAGTTTGTGACGCTGACCATGCCGACGCGCTCTTCGAGCCGCGTCCGTGCCTGCGGTAGGACCTGAAAGGCGGCCGCGTGATCGAAGCGTTCCCACGCGGCATATGCGTCACTGATGTCTCGCAACGTCTCCAAGAGCAGGCGCTCGGGCTTCGGTTGCGTGGGAAGCAGCTCGCGGAGGGCGGTGGCCGCAGCAGCGTATTGGTAGTGGTTGAAGTACAGCGCGATGCGCCGTTTCTCTTCCACCGCGAACAAGCGCAGCGGGTCGACTTCGACCCGGCGCCGTTCGCGGCCGGATCGCACGACGCCGAGTCCGTCGGCGTCGCGCTCGCCGCCGACGTAGGAGAACGCCACGCCGTGCGAGGCAGCGGCCATGGCGAGTGCGGCGGTCATCGCTTTGGTGCCACCGGTGTAGTCCACCACCGACTGCTGCGGGGTGAACCCGCGCGCTTGCGTCCGCTGCAAGCATTCCACCGCCTTGCGGTAACAGCCGAGCAAGTCTTCGTGATCATCGACGATGACCTTCTCGTCGGTGCAGGTAATTCCGGCTTGGTGTTTGATATCCGGAATCTTCTCGACGCTCTGGTGCGAGGCGAGGAAGCAAACGAACGCGGGGGCCACCTCGCGCAACGCGACGACCACCGGAGCAGTCGTGGCTCCCACCGATACAATCAACGCCTGCGCCATGTCGTTCACGTTCGCACAATCAGGGCGCCGTACTGGGTGGCGCGCTGCGGGAGCGCAGTGTCTGCAAGAGGTTCGCGAGGGCGTTGGCATAGTCCGCGAGGCGCGCATAGATCGCCTCGGCCGTGGCTTCGTTGTACGTGTGACTGGTGCGGTTGCGATCTTCGAGCATGTCGAGCCAGAGGCTATCGTCGGCGATCCAGCCCAGGGAGAAGGCCAACCGAAACGCCTGTCGCGGTGACGCGCACTCCCGGCCCTCGTCGTGGGCGGCGTGCATCACGGCCTTCCATGCCAGTTCGAAGGTGAACTCGAAGCGCTGAATGGCCGCGTCGCGAGTCCACTCCGTCTTGGGCTGCGCCAGGGCGCTGCGCAGGCGGTCGAGTGCGGTGGCCAGCGTATCGAGTTCGTCGTGAGGAACGGGATCGGTCATGTCAACTCGACGGCGTCCTTGAGCGCGGCCGAGCGAAACGCGTCCGGGACGGCCGCCAGATCGACGACATCAATGGTGTGCAGCGTGGGGAGAGCATCGATCTCTTCTCGGAGTCGCTGCAGAACGGCGCCACGCAGGGGTGTCGGACCGACGATGCCGACGTCCCAGTCGGAGGTCGGACGTGCGGTGCCGCGGGCGCGTGAGCCAAACAGGACGGCACGGTGGTCGGGTGTGGGCAGGTACCGGCGGAGGATGGTAC
>JBBITY010000139.1:0-5068 GCA_037440565.1 Desulfurellales bacterium | reverse complement strand
CAGAATAGGACGAAGTCCGTCGGGTGATGGGAGGCGCGTTCAGGTGACCACCCACTGCCCGTGCGTGCGGATGGCGTCGTACATGGCGTCCGGCGCCAGGTCGGCGCCGTTGGGCCACGTGACGGCCCCGAGCTCGACGCGGACGTGCGAGAAGGTCGAGGGATCGCGAAGCGCCTCGAAGATCGTGCCTGTGACCTGCGGACTTTCGAGGAAGCTCTTCAGCCACACCTCTCCCGACGTACCGTCAGCAAAGGCGACACGCAGGCGCAGATCCGGAAGCGGCTCCACGGTCACGACACGCCAAGGCGCCACGGGTTGCGGCGCCGGCACTACTCCAGCGGCGGGATCGGCTTGGGGGGTCTCAGTTGGCTGCATAGATTCCAGTCCTCCAATAACTCTTCGCGGTGGTCAACTGCCCATTCGAGCACGAGGGCGAGGGCGCGGCGGGCCACGAGCCGCGGGTCACGCGCAGCTCGCGGATGTCGATCACGGCCTCATGCTCGCCGTACATCGCGTGGAAATGCGGCGGCCCGTGCTCGCGCCAGGACATCTGGATGACGACGCCGAAGAAAGTGCTGATGGTGGGCATGGTCAGTCAGGTCAGGCCTTCACCAGAACCGGCGCCAGCGCCGGGAACGTCTCGCGCAGGCTCTTGAGGCGCTTCTTGTCGGCGGCGTGGGAGGGCGAGGAGGCAGGTAGTGAGGAGGTGGGTTGGGAACGTGCTGGGCGGACAGCAGGCAGAGCAAGGCTCTCGTGCACCAGCCCCGCATTGGTCCCGTGGTGCAGTCATGGACGAGCCTCTTCGGCAGGTGCGGCAGCGGCTGGCGGGAGACCAGGCAGACATGGGTGGCCATGGCTCACACCCCGATGCACTCGAAGCCGAGCGCCCGCGCTGCGGTGGCCTGCTGCTGATCGTGGGTGGCAAAGGTCAGCTCGATGGCGGCGCGTTCGCGGAGCAACAGGGCGCTGGCGAGATGAATGGCGTCAAGCGTTTTCACCACGGTTCCCATCGGCAGCGACGCACGGCGCAGCACCGCGCGGCTCAGGGCCACGCGATGGATGCCGCGCTCCACACGGGCAAGGGTGGCAATTGCAGCGACGACCGCTGCGTCATCGAGGACGCCGGTGAGGCGCAGCCGATCGACGGCGCGCCGTGCCTCGACGCCAAGCAGCTCGCTCGCATAAGCAGTCTCCCACCGGCCCCAGGAGTCGATTGTCGATGCATCGCGCAAGACCACGCGCAGCACGACGCTGGCGTCGAGATAGACGATCATCGCTGGTCGCGGCTCTCGCGCAGAATCGCGACCACGTCAACCTTGCGGCGCAGGCGAATCGTCGGCAGCTTGTGGAGCGATGGCAGGCGGCCCTTCGCAGGTTCGATGTCCAGCCTGTCCTCGCTGACTTCATCGACGGGTACCAAGCGCGCGATCGGGTGGTTGCGATCGCAGACCACGACCGTTTCGCCGCCGCGCACCTCCGCCAGATACGCACTCAACCGGGCCTTCAACCCGGAGACGTTGGTTCGTTTCATGGCCTCGTTATGGCCTCATGTGGCCTCGGCGTCAACGTGCTGCTGCTCATGGTCTCACCAGAACCGGCGCCAGCGCCGGGAACTTCTCGCGCAGGGTTTTGAGGCGCTTCTTGTCGGAGGCATAGAGTTCGAGCAGACGGGTGGCGAAGAGGCGGAGGCAGGGGTCATGAGCGTGGTTGTTGAGCGCTTGCCACCAATCGGGATAGCTTCCGGTCTAGCTCGGCATGTACTGACTGCCAGGTCGACAACTCGTTCTCCTCGACGAATTTTCGACCCGCGGCGTCCAGCGCGGCGCGAAGTTGAACTGGCAGCCTTGCCGGTAGGTGGTAGATCAACCCTACGAACTGGCCGTCACGGCGGGCGACCTTGAAACGGAGCTGGTTCGCCAGGCGTCCCTCGCTGTCTACCTGACCGCCTTTCTTCTTGGCATTCCACTCGCGAACTTGATGGTTGGTAATCGGATAGGCCAGGAGATGACGCCGATCGACTTTCCCTCGGCGCGTCCCGTCGAACTGCAGCCCGGTGCGGAATCCGATCTTCATGCCGGCGAGGTCCTTCACCACGTCATCGGCGGTCTTCATTTGTTTCGTCTGCCAGATCAGCAAGCCCTTACCGTCTCGGCCGAAAGCGTGTGGCCAGTCGAGTTTGAGGCAGTCTTGGACTGGCCGGCTAAGTTTCGTCAGCTCGGTGCGCGCCTGCTCGGACCACAGATTCGGGAACTCCTGCTTCCCGCCCAACTCCAACGAACCCCATCCGTTGCGTGAACGCCCGCCAATGGTGCCGAACCAGTGCATGAGGCGGAGGGCGGCGATCAGTGCGGCGGCCGCCTCCGGTGGGAAGGACAGCCGCAACGTCACCGTCTGCCCTAGCGCAATCGCCGGTGGAAATTTGATCCGCGTCCCCTGTTGAAAGGTGATCGGGCCGTAACCCAGGTACAGTTTTCCGCCGACCATGCCGTCCGGCGGCCTGTCGACCTCGGGGTGCTTCACTTTTGGATCGGTGCCAAGATTCTGCAACGTACCGCCCGCCCAGCCTCCCGATAGCTGCATCCGAACTCGACTCTGTCGCGCCGCTTCCGACTTGAGCCACGCATGCCCGAAGAGGTCTGCCTCTGCCTCCCTTAGTTTGACGTGATCAAACTTACACGCCGGCGCACGAACGATGCGCCACCACTGTCGCAGCAAGGCCTTGATCGGCGGCGTTCTCCATTCACTCGACTGGTCGGCCCCACCCAGGAATGCCGGCATGACCGTCCGAATTTCTACTTCGATGGATTGCATCGCCTGCCCCGTTCACTTGTCTCCAATGATCGACTCAAGCGTCCGATTCTTGGTCGACTGCTTGTCGGACTGCCTACCGGTCCACTTTCCGAGCCGGATGTACGCCTTGCGCAGCCCGATGGCGAGCGACCGTTTGTCCTCCCCACTCAGCTTGGGCAGCTCCTTCGCAAACACCTCGTGGGCGCGGTTGTCGTTGCAATCTTCGAGCTCAAGCAGAAGCCTCTCGATCGGCCCGAGCGATTCAATCTGTCGGCGCCGCTCCTCCGCTTCACGCGCCTTGCGTTCTTCTTGCACCCGCTGCCGACGCTCTATCTCACGCTTTTGGAGCTCCAACTTCCGGCGAGCGCCTGCCTCGTCGTCAGCGATTATACGACCGTAGCCGACCGCGGTCTTCGCGCCAAAGCCGAGCCAGTCGAACGCGTACAGGAACGCCTCGCGCACGAGGGCAGCCCACGACTCGCGGACGGATGCCGGGAGGTTGCCCCCAGGTTGGAAGCGAACGTGGAAGGTCAACTCCGAGCCGGCAGGTACCGCGAGGAAAAAGATCGGGTTGGGACTGCCATCGTCCGAAGGGGGCTGGCCGTCCTGGTAGTAGTGTGAGAAGTGCGGATTCATGATGTCGACCCGCATCCGGTCTCCCGCCGGAGCAATGAAAGCGTCCCAGAACTCCACCGCCCCGGCCTGGTGAATCCTCTTGCACGCCTTCGAACCGGGCAACACCTCGGGGCCGCGCTCCAGAACGTCTCGGCAGTCGTCTTCCTTCAAAGCATCCCTGTGAGCCTCAATCAGCGTGCTCGCAAGGCCGCCGTAGCGCTTTAGCGACCGCAGATACGCATCTCTCCAGCGAGCCGCCTCTTCAGCGTCCTCCGCAGCCCGCGCCACGTACGCGCTGCTGGCGTCGAAGCCGAATAGCCACCAGACGGCCCCGATCGACCACCCCTTCGGATCGTCGGCGAACAACGCCAGATCTTCCGCCGCGCGCCGGACGACGCCCTTGATGCCGCTGCCCGGCAGGTAGGGGAGCCCGTGCGGATCGAGGAAGGCGAAGCCGTTTTCGAGGGGATGCTCCATGCCCATGCCGGTGACAAAGGGCGCCGTTGTGCGGGCGTCGATGGTCAGCGCACTCGTGTCGGCCGAAGCAAGCAGGACCTGGCGCTCGCGAAGGGCCGCAAGCGCGCTGCGGGCGTCGGCGGAAAGCGTCGTCAGCTCGCTGAGGGTCCTGTTCTTCCCCTCCTTCTGCAGCGACCAGCCTTTTTCCCATCCGGCGAAGTACAACCGGAAGCGATGCCCTGGCGGCGCGTCGCCGAAAGAGCTGCCAACGTATTGCGGAACCGCAGCGGGCATTGCTGACCTTACTTGCGCGCCGAAGCGAACTGGCGAATCCAGCGCAGGATCTCGAGGGCTTCCTCGGTCGCGCGCATGTAGAGGTCGCTGGTGCCGCCGTGGAGTTCGGCCATGGCCGCTTCGAAGGTACCCTTCTTCAACACCGCCGGCACCGGCGAGTTCGCCAGCCATTTCACAATGTGGCCGAGGAGTTCGTCGTGGCCCTTGCTCTTGTAGAACGCGAGGGTCTGCATCAGGCCGTTCGACATGATGAGTGCGGGTGCGCCCTTGGCCAGGTTGGTGTATTCACTGGATGGTTTCTCGCCCACGGCCGTCCAGGCGTACGCCGCCCGCTGCTGGTCGAGGCTCTGCAACTCAGCCATTGCCTCCTCCCGTAGGAACAAAGGTCAGCACAACTTGGCCTCTACCGACGGTAGAATCACCGCCGACTTGAATCATGCGGCCGTTGAAACCGCACAGCTTCTTACCGTTCCGGTCATTCCCATCGCGCACGTGCTTGATGACGTTCTCCGCTGAGAGCGGGGCGTTCCCAGACCGGCGCTCCCTGGAGGCCATGACCGCGCTCACCAAGACGCTCTCCGGCGGCAGGTTCTCCGAGTAGAACAGCCCGCCATCGTCGGCGGTACCGGTTTCGTCCGAGATGCGCACGTGCGGCTCGACCACCGTCGCGTTGCGAACGAAGTAGTTGAAGCGGTCGTCGGAAAGCAGCACGGTGTCTTTGGCGATCTTCTCGCGGAAGTACTTGTTCCCGTCGGAGTTGGGTACAGCGCTGGTCGAAAGCCAATCCGCGATGGTCTTGAGGCCATCCGAGTTGGCTGCGGGCGTGAATGCGTACGCCTCCAGGACGAGCTGGTTGCCGGATCTCAGGTCGTTGTTGATGACCACACAGTTGCCATCGTTCACCGTCGGAATC
>JBBITY010000138.1:8013-8268 GCA_037440565.1 Desulfurellales bacterium | reverse complement strand
GTTGCGCCGCAGGCGGTCCACGATCCGCTCGTCCTGCCGGACCGTAATCAACGCTCCGTCCGGACACACCGCCACGCAGAGGTTGCAGCCCTTGCAGGTGTTGGGGTTGACGGTGATCGACAGCAACCCGCCGCTGCCTTCGTGCTTGGACTCCGGCACGTCGAAGAACGGACCCGTCTTGGCGAGCGGAAAGTCAGCCAGTGCCGCGAGCACGCGGGAAAACTCACCATCCAGCGCCGACCGCTGAACGGCATC
>JBBITY010000138.1:2689-7991 GCA_037440565.1 Desulfurellales bacterium | reverse complement strand
GCCGCGACCTCGCCATACGCGAGCGAAAGCACGTCGGCGAAGGTGGTGAACGGCGCCGTCTTCATGATGCGGCGACACTCGCGCGCCAACTCCGGCACGATGCCACGCATCGCATCGCACGCATCGCCGTCCGCGACCGTCGCCAGCGCCGCTTCGAGAATTTCCTCGACCGTATTGACGACGCCCGGGATGGCGGTATCGGGGCACTGCGTCCAGCAGCGGCTGCAGCCGGTGCAGTTCGCGGGGATGAACTCCGGCACCTCGAAGCGGACGTCCGTCATGTCGCGAATCACGCTGCTCGCGGCCGGCATCGCGCTGAGCGCCGCGAACGGATCGGCGAGGCCGTCCGTTCCGCTCTTGTAGAAAGCGCACACCTGCTCGCAAAAGCGGTCGGCATTGCCGAGGCCCGGTCGCGCCGCGGGGTGGCCGCGCAGCAAGGGCATCGCAGCCGGTGTGTCCGCGTCGGAGTCCGTCTCGATCAGTGCCGTCGGATCGAGGGCGCGCACTTCGTCGAAGCCGCGGCGGATGACTCGCAGATTGTCCTCGACGACCCGCTCGCCGGCGAGCCCGAACTTCTTCACGAGCTGCGCGCGGATGCCGTCGAATAGCTTTGCCTCGTTCAGAGTTCGTGAAGACGTCCGCCGAGAATCAGGGGGGGGAGCGGTGCTCCCACCCTCGAGCCGGGAGCTGCCTCGCCCGCGCACCACTCTCGAGGGGTGGAGCGCCGCTCCACCCTCACCGGATCCTTCACCATCCCTTAGCCCTGCCAGTCCGACAAGCGGCGCGACGCGGAAGAACGCGCCCATGAATGCCGTGCCTTGCATCCGGTAGCGCAGCTCGGGATCCGATGCCTCCGCTTTCGCGATGTTGAACGCGTCGAGAAAGTACACCTTGATGCCCTTGTCGCGTATCTCCCGGCGCGCCCTCCCCGGCAGCGAATTCCAGAGCCCCTCCGGCGTGAAATCGCTCTGAATGATGAACACCCCACCGGGCGCGAGGCCCGCGAGCGGGTTCGAGTGGCGGAAGACGTTGGGGTCGGGCGAGAGGACCACGTCGACGTGGCGCAACTCGCAGTTCACCCGGATCGGCTCGCGCGCCAGGGTGGCATAGAAGGTAGTCGGCTGCCCTTTCTTCTCCGACCCGTATTTCGGATTCGCCTGAATGTAGAACCCGAGCAGGTCGGCCGCGGTCGTCGCGAGGTTCTTCCCCATCGTGATCGCGCCCCAACCGCCGACGGAATGGATGCGGATCGACACCGATCCCGGCGGGTGCAAGTCGAGGTCCGCAGCGGACGGCAGCGCCAGCTCGGTCAGGTGGGGGTAGTGTTCGAGCAACTCCTCCTGCCACTTCGCGACTGGCCCGGACGCTACCGCTGGCCGCACGAAATCAATACCCAGGTAGAACTGGCGCCGCTGCCGCCCGCCGCGCAGCATGTTTTCCACGGCCGCGACGATATCGCCAGGCTGCAGGTCGCGGCTGCCGAGACCAAAGCAGCCGGAGTAGAAGTCCGGCACCTCGTCCGCGGCGCACCGCGCCACGCCCGGATACGGCAGCGACTTCTTCGCCCGCCCGTTCTCCAGCGCCTGCACCATCGCGGCGCGCACCTCGCGCAGCAGCGGCGCATCCACGGCGAGCGGCTGGTCCACGCGTTCGAGGACCGTGACGCCCTTCTTGCCCCGCAGCATCCGCGTCACCAGGTCGGCGGGAAATGGGCGGAACATGGTGAGGTTGAGGACACCGAGCTTGAGCTTCCGGGTCGCGCGGAGGTAGTCGCACACTGCCTCAGCGTTCGACACCACGGAGCCCTGTCCAATGATGACGTACTCGGCGTCCTCCAGGCGATAGCCGGACGCGCGCGCGTACCGGCGGCCGGTGAGCGCCGCGTACTCGGCAAACGCCCGATCGGCGAGCGCGGCGATGTGATCGAAGTAGAACGGGCGCTGGGCGGCAACGCCTTGCTGGTAGCTGTCCTGGTTCTGCACGGCGCCGATCAGCGCCGGATAGTCGAAGTCGAACAGCTCGGGAATCCGCCGCCGCCGCGGGCCGAAGACGAGCCGTTGCGCCGGCGTCGGCGTGTCGATGAGGTCCTCCGGCGCGCCGAGGTACTCCTTGATCAGCTCGGGCTCGGGCAGCCGTACCGACTCGATGACGTGGCTGGTGAGGAAGCCGTCCCGCGCAAATCCCGGGATTGAGTGAGAGCTCGGCGATGCGGTGCGCGATCAAATTGAGGTCGGCGATTTCTTGGACGTTTTTCGCGAACACCTGGAAGCAGCCCGTGTCGTCGACCGCGTGGTAGTCGTCGTGCCCGGCGTGGACGTTCAGCGCGTGCTTGGTCATGGCGCGCGCGGCAATGTTCAGCACGTAGGTCAGGCGTTTGCCGACTGCCGCGTAGAGCGACTCGTGCATGTACGCGATACCCTGGCCACTGGAGAAGTTGGTGGCGCGCAGTCCGGTCATGGACAGGCCCGCGGTCACCGCTGCCGCGGCATGCTCTCCCTCCGGCTCGAAGAAGATGAGGCGCCGGCCGTGTACATTCGTCTTGCCGGCGGCCACGGCGGCCGCCCACCCTTCGCCCATCTGGGTCGACGGCGTGATTGGATACGCGCCCGCCGCCTCGCCCGCGGCGGTCTCCATCGCCACGACGGCGGTGCTGCCGTCAACCGCCGCTGGCACGCCGGGATACTTGGGTGCCGCCTTGGGCTTGCGAATTTTCATGCGCGATTACCCGAGGTCCGCCTGGCGAATGAGCCAGCTCGCGAGCTTCTCGATCATTTGGTCTGAGACCGCCGGCATGGCAGCGTCCGCGCCGGCTGGGGGCGGTGACGTCTCTGCGATCGTCGCCGCCAACGCACGCAGTTGTTCCAACTCCGCTGCCTGTTGAGCGACGCTCAATGCGCCGAGCGCTTTCGCGGGTGCACGGTCGGGAATGTGTGTCACCGACAGGCGCGCCCGCAGGTCCGCGCCGCCAGTGGGATCATGAACGAACAGCGCGGCACCCTCGGGAACCAGTGCGGCCACCCCTGGTCCCTTCCACGCGGCGAAGCGCGCTAACCCCGTCTGATCCGCCGTCTGCATGACGAACACGCTCGGCGTGATCAGCCGAACCAGCGCTGCGGGTGGCGCGGGCCCGCGCACGACGAGGACGAATTTCTGACCGCCGTCCAGAAATTCCGCCAGGCCTCCCGCGTGCAGGTCTCCCCCGTCCACCTCCGCGATCAACGGCGGCGCCAGAAGTCGCTGCGCTTTGCTCCAGCGCGCGAAGGGGAATCCCTCGAGGAACCGCACCCGTTCGTCGCACCACTCGGGCTGGCGCTGCGACAGTCCGACGACGCGCGACGCGGCGAAGACCCGGCCAATCTGCTCGAGGGCGTGCGCCACCGCATCGCGGAGGACGCCGCCCGGCGGCACGTCGACCACGAACAACTCGTCCCCTCGTCCGACGAGCTCGGTGAGCGTGCTCAGCGCGCGGTCGACGACCTCGAGCGTCTGCGCATCGAACGTCCGCCCCGGCGCAAGCAGGGATGCGAGGCGCTCCACATCGATCCGCCCCTTTGCAAAGGCGCCCAGCTCCGCCTCGAATCGGGCGACGCGGCCATCGACGGGCGCGTGCGCAGCGCGGTACTGCTGCACTTGTTCGGCCGCGGTGGCGAGGGCGGCGCGGAAGGACGCAGTGGCTGCGGACAGTGCCGTGAGCACCAATTGCGTTCGCACGTCAGACGGCATACCGATCCAGCTCCGCATCCAGGCGGCGAATCCGCTCTTCCGCGGTGTAGTAGGGCTGATTCCGCGTCTCGTCGTAGCGCGGCAGTGCTTCGTTGCGATAGAAGAGGCCGATCCGAATCCGGTCCGTCCCCTCGGCCAGTCGGCGCGCGCCATCCAAGTCCGCCGGATCGTGGCGCAGGTGATTCGTGTAGAGCCCCTCCAACTCCGGAACGGCGATGCCGTCCTCGTGTACGAGTAGCTCCATCTTGCTCGGATCGCGCACAAAATCGCTGAACAAGTTGGGCGTGTACTGTGGGCAGCGCTGCAGCACGCGGACGAAGGCGAAGCCGGGGTGGTGGAAAGCCGCCCGCACCGTCGCGTAGACGTGCGCCGGAGCCCAGTCGACGGTTTGCGCAACGAAGGACGCGTTGGTGAGCCCGAGGGTCGCCGAGAGCGGGTTCAGGGCAGCGAGGTAACTGCCCCGCGGCTGCGTGTTGCTGGGCAAGCCCCTCGGGCTGGTCGGCGAGGTCTGGTTCTTGGTCAGCCCGTAGACGTGGTTGTCCAGCAACAAGGCCACCATGCGCACGTTGTAGCGCGTGGCGTGAATCCAGTGGCCCGCGCCGATGGAACAGCAGTCGCCGTCGCCCATGACCGCGAAGACGTGCAGGTCAGGCCGCCGCAGCTTGATGCCGGTGGCCACCGGCAGGGCACGGCCATGCAGGCCGTGAAAGCCGTACGTGCTGAGGTAATGTGGGAAGCGGCTGGAGCAGCCGATGCCGGAGACGAAAACCGTTCGCTCGGGCCGCAACTGCTCGGCGTTCAGCAACCGCTGGACCGCGGTGAGCACGGCGAAGTCGCCGCAGCCAGCGCACCAGCGCGGGAGACAACCCTCGTAGTCCTCGAGGGAGAACTCCCGCTCGTCGTCGTCCAGACCATATCCGAGCAGCGAACACCCCAGCTCCATCATTTAGCTCCAACCTGGGGACTGGGACTCATCGTATCCCCCTCACCCCAGCCCTCTCCCATCCGGGACGTCGACGTTCTCGATTCCGGTGCACGGCCACGCGCAAGGCTCCTTCTCCCGCATTGCTGGCGGGAGAGGGCCGGGGTGAGGGAACCGATCCCCTCCTGGCAGCAACTCAGCGCGCGCTCAGCAATATCGGTCGGGGACCCCTCACCCTCACGCCGCGAAAATGCGGGGAGAGGAAACCCTCCTCGCGGCAGCCGAGTAGGAGGCAGCATTTCGAGAAAATCGCCAGTCTCATCCGGGAGAGTGAGCCGGACGGGCACAAGTCCTGCGCGCTCGCATGGGATGTGCACACAGCGCATCGACGTCATCGGACTCCCAGTTTCTCCCGGATCGCGCGATGGATGAGGCCCGGGCGCAGCGGCTCGCCGGGCACACGCGTCCAGCAATCCACATCGGCGAGCGTCGAGGCGCGCAGCAGCCAGCACAACTGGCCGCGCCGCCGGTTCTCCTCCGTGATGTACGGTTGCCCGAGCTCGTCGCTGTAATTGATCTCGACCGTCATCACGGCCTTGAAGCGGTTGAAGATGCCTTTGAGGCCCGGCTCCAATGGCGACAGGAATCGCAGATGCA
>JBBITY010000138.1:0-2679 GCA_037440565.1 Desulfurellales bacterium | reverse complement strand
CGAAAGGAAGGTGAGGTGCGCCGACGACACCGAGAGGCCCTCGGCGCGGGCGCGGTCGACGGCCTCCTCGATCGCCCCTTTCGTGCTTCCCCATCCCACCACCAACAGCTCGCCCGACTCCTGGCCGTGCACCTTTGGTGGGCGGAGCATCTGTTGGAGTACCGCGAGCTTGCGGCTGCGCATCACGCAGCCACGCTGATGCTCGTCGGGATTGTACGCCACCTTGCTCGCCTCGTCGTGCGAAAGCCCCGTGGCGACGAACATGCCCCCCGGCTGCCCGGGAATGAACCGCTGCGACAGCCCGAGCTGCGCGTCCCATTCGTACGGGCGCATCCCCTCTGGGACCGGGCTCAGGTCGGGCGGCGGCGCGGGCCAGCGCGTGTCCAGTTGCGGTCGCGGGAATGGCTGCACGCCAGTGGCGAGATTCGCGTCGGACAGCACGATCACCACGCAGCGGAACGCCTCGGCGATCCGCCGCGCCGTGACCATCGAATGAAAGCATTCTTCGATCGTCGCCGGGGCGATCACCACGTGGGGCGCGTCGCCCGGCTGGCCGAAGATCGCGGCCAGCAAATCGGACTGCTCCACCTTGGTCGGCAGTCCAGTGCTCGGACCGCCGCGTTGCACGTCGACGAGGACGAGCGGCGTCTCGGTCATGACCGCGAGGCCGATGAACTCGTGCTTGAGCGCGAGGCCGGGCCCCGAGGTGATGGTGAATGCCACCTTGCCCGCGTACGACGCACCGACGGCGACACCGGCGGCGGCGATCTCGTCCTCGGCTTGGTGCACGATGCCACCGAATTTCTCGAAGACTTCGCCCAGGTAATGAGACGCCGAGGTCGCCGGCGTGATCGGGTACATGGCGCAGAGATCCATACCGGCGGCGACGGCGCCCAGCGCGATGGCCTGGTTGCCGTTCATCACCACCATGGCGCACTCCGGCTTCGCGGCCGGCACCTCGATGCGGAAGTCGATGTGGTCCTCCGCCCAGCGGTGTCCCAGCTCGAACAGATCAAGGTTGGTCTTGAGGATCGCCTCCGATTTCTTCCCGAACTGCTGCGCGATGGCGGCGCGGATCAGGTCGAGATCGCGTCCGTAGATGCAGGCGAGCAGGCCGAGGGCGAACATGTTCTTGCCGCGCCGCGGATTGTCGACCACAGTCAAGCACTGCTCTTCCATCGGCACGCCGATGATGCGGAAGGAGCGGCCGCTGAGCTCGTCCATCGCCTCGGCCCATGCGCGGCGAATGTCGGCATCGTCGTGGGTGGCCCACATGTTCTCCAGCAAGATGATGGCGTCATCGGCCAGAGCGCCGAGGCGGAAGCGCTGCAAGAGCGCCTGTTCGTTGAAAGCGACGATCAGATTCGCCGCGTCCCCCCAGTTGGTCACCGGTCCGCTGCCGATGCGGACGCGATTGCCGCTGGCGCTGGTCGGTTGCCGGGGCGGCGGCTGAATTTCCGCCGGGATGATCTCCACCGTCCACACGCCGTTGCCCATTTTGGCCGAGACCGTGCCGATGATCTGCCCGCACCGCTGCGCGCCTTCACCGGAATCGGAGACGATCTCCAGCGTGTGGGCGGAAACTCGAACGACGTTGGGGATGGTGGCCCTTTGCCGCTCACGCGCTTCAGCCGCAGCGGATGCAGAGCTGCTCATCGTCACCGTCGCCCATTACCTTTATGTCTTTTGCGTGTTCGTGAGGTCACGCGCAGGGAGATGGGATGGAAACTGTGACCGTCAAGCGTCCTCTTGTATACCCACCCTGCTCCCCCGCTTCAAGATTTCAACAGCAACCCCAGCCCGGAAGCAAGGGGATCGACCGGCGACGGCTGATCGCGAACAACCGAGGCGCGTTCGCGGACCTGATGCGCGTTCGCGGATCGAGCTGACAAAGGTCAGCATCCGCAGCGAGGTGGACCACGATACTCACGCGCCCTCCACCCGACGAGATCGAACGGCTTCTTCGAGCGCCTGCCGCTCAACGCTTTGCCCAGCGGTTCTCCGTGAGCTGCAAGCTCGGAATGTCACCCCGGGACAACGTCTCTTCGAAGATGCGCTGGTAACCGGTGTGCTTGATCTTCCACTGGCTTCCGACCTTGACGTACTCGTCGTAATAGAAGGCCGCACCGCGGATGGTGATGTTCGCATTCGTCTCGATGACGAGGTCCTGTAGCGCCCAAACACCGGTGGCGGTCGTCGGGCTCGTCAGGTCGATCTCGGGATGGTGGACCTGATGCATGGAGATCATGTTGTGGCCCAGCGCCTGGCGGAGAAATCCCAGGATCTGGTCGCGTCCGCTATACGAGTATTTGCCGTCCCCGTAGGCGCTCGTGGCGTTCTCGGTGAAGCAGTCCTCCATTTCCTTCCAGAGCTTCAGATCGAGACAGCGAAGGTACTTGTACTTGAGCCGCTTGATCGCTTCGATTTCCTCCAGATCGGCCATGCTGGGTTCTCCTTCTTGCCCATTTCAAAAAAGATTCGATCACAGAGAGCACATCGCAGCCTGCAGCCGCAACCAAACCGCCCGGAAGGGAATCACAACGAATCAACCCCATCCGAGAAAGATTCTCACCCTATCGCGGCCGGTGGGTGGATCGATTCTCAAACAAAGGGCTTCGACCTCTCGAAGGCCGGCGCACGCACCGTGGCGCAGACGCCAGCGACGGTGTTCGCCGGAAT
>JBBITY010000137.1:0-8312 GCA_037440565.1 Desulfurellales bacterium | reverse complement strand
GGGCCTCAGATGCTTTCCCACAGATGGCGCAGATGCCCGCAGATAGGGATCCTCAGGACGTACGCACTCATCGGAGCCGCCATGGAAGTACACGGGCACTTGGGAGACGGCTTCCTCGAGGCCGTCTATAACGAGGCACTGGCCATCGAGCGGGCAACCCGCGAGATCCCCTTCCGGCGGGAGGTCGAGCTTCCCGTAGCCTACAAGGGGCAGGCGCCCGCAGTGTTCATATCGCGCCGACGTCGTGTGCCCGCCCTACTCCTCGCCTAGGGGCGCGCCGAAGAGGTCTTCGAACACGGCGAGTGCCTCTTCCACCATGTCGAACACGATCTGCCGACACGGCTTCATCGCGGTGATGAAATCGACGCCCTGGCCGGCCGCTTCGGTCATGAAGGGCGCGATCTTGTGATCCATCACGGATTGCTTGACCTCGGCGAACAGCAGCAACTGGTACGGCGCAGGGGCCGGCGGCGGCGCCTCGGGCCGCTCCCATTCTTCGTGCCACTTGCACTTCACCGTGCGCATGGTGAAGCCCGAGATGCAGGCCGAGAATGCGGTCTTGTCAGCCGTGGCGTTGAGGATCATCTCCTTGATCTCCATCTCCCGGTCGGACTCGCGTGACGGGAGCCAGAGTGTCCCGCACCACACACCCGACGCTCCCAGCGTGATCGCGCCTGCCAGGTGGCGGCCAGTGGTGATGCCGCCCGCCGCAATGACGGGTCTATCCCCCGCGATGGCGGCCACTTGGGGCACGATGGAGAAGGTCCCGATCGGTCCGGTGTGCCCGCCGGCGTCGATGCCCTGCGCGACGATGACGTCCACGCCCGCCTCGAGTTCTTTCTTCGCTTGCCGGACCTTGCCGACCAGTCCCCACACCTGCATGCCGCGCGCGTGCGCCGCCTCGACCACGAATGCGGGGTTGCCAAGACCCGATGCCAGCACCGGCACTTTCAGGTCGAGCGCCACTTCGAGCTGCTTGCGGGGCACGTCCTGTGTCATCCAGCGGAGGTCGTACAGCTCCGGCCGGCGCTTGGGCGGCGGAATGTTGTACCGTCGCTTGATGTCGTCGGTGAAATCGCGCTGCGCCTTCGGAATCTGCTGCAGCAAGTCTTCGACCGAGCCCGCCGGCGGCACCGAGGCGGGGAAGACGAGGTCGATGCCATAGGCTTTGCCGCCGACTTTCTCCTTGAGCCATTTGAGGTCCTGCTCGATCTCCTCCGGGGAGTGATGGGTTTCACCCAACACCGCGAATGCGCCGGCGTTGATGACGGCCGCGGCGACATCCTTGCAGTGCGTGAAGGCGACGATGGGATACTCGATTCCCAGTGAGTCGCACAGCTTGGTGTGTAAAGGGTTTCTCGCCACGATATTGTCCTCGGCCTTCGTGGATTGGCTTCGATGCGGACTGGCCGGATCGGAAGGCGATGCATCATGACGGACTCTGGGTTCCGGATCAAGGATTTCGTGGAGCGCTTGACTCCGTCCGCCAAACCGATTCAGAAGAGCGACCGCGACATTGACCTCAATCCGAAGATGCTTTTACCGCAGAGGCGCGGAGACGCAGAGCCAAGGCCGCAGGGAAAGACTTCGAATGGCATGAAGAATCTGTTTTCGGGGGTAAACGGGGTTGCGCTACATGGCTGAAGGTGCACTCACGGGCCTGCAGGTCGTCGAGTTCGGCGAGGGGGTGTCGGCGCCCTTCTGCGCCAAGCTGTTCGGCGACTACGGGGCGGACGTCATCAAGGTCGAGTTGCCCGAGGGCGATGTTGCGCGCCGCTGGGGGCCGTTCCCGGGTGATCAACCGCATCTCGAAAAGAGCGGGCTCTTCTTTTTCTTGAACACCAACAAGCGCAGCGTCGTACTCGATGTGCGCAGGCGCGATGGCTGGGCAGCGCTGCGGCGGCTTCTCGGGCAGGTCGACGTCTTCATCGAGAACCGCCGGCCGCAACAGATGCGCGACTGGGGCCTGGAATACCCCGCCCTCCGCGAGGTCAACCCCGACCTGGTGATGATCTCGATCACGCCGTTCGGACAGACCGGGCCATACGCGGGTTGGAACGGCTACGACCTGAACGCCTTCCATCTCTCGGCCGCCGGAAGCCGTTACTGCGGCCGGCCGAATGAGCCGCCACTGCAGCACGGCACCTTCTCGGCGGAGTTCTTCGGCGGCTACGTCGCCGCGATGTGGGGTTGTGCGGCGGTGTACGGGCGCGCGCGCACCGGTGGCCAGCACCTCGACGTGTCGTGCGCGGAGGCCATCGCGGCGCTGTTCGTCGGCGGGCAGAACATCGGCGGCTACGCGCAGGACGGCCGGTTCGAGAAGCGCACCGGCATCGGCATGGCGCTCGGCGCGCCGGCCACCATTCTGCCGTGCAAGGATGGCTACGTGTGGATGATGGCGCTGGAGCCGGGGCAATGGAATGGACTGCGCGCGGCGATGGGGAACCCGGAATGGGCGGAGCTGGAGATGTTCCAGGACATGTTCGTCCGGGCGCAGAACGCTGACATGATCTATCCGCTGATCGAGCAGTGGACGATGCAGCACACCAAGCAGGAGATCATGGACCTCTGCCAGGCGAACGGTTGTCCGACGACGGCGCTGTTCACGGTCGCCGAGGTGGCCGAGCACCCGCACCTGAAGGAGCGCGGGTACATCGTCGAGCTGGAGCATCCTGTGATCGGCCGGGTGCGGACCCTGGGCGCTCCCATTCGGCTGCCCGAAAGTCTCGGTGGGCCGCAACGGCCCGCGCCGCTGCTCGGAGAACACAACACGGAGGTGTTTGCGGCGCTGGGGGCACAGTCGTCAGGCGGGGCAACGGATGCGCCGGTGGGAGAAGCGAATCTCGTATTCGCCCAATCCGCGCATCCCCCGCTGCGTCGCGATCTCGTGGGCGATCACATGGATCGCTCGCACGGTGGAAAGGGGCGAACTCCCAACTCGCCACTCCCACTCGCCGGCATTCGCGTGGCGAATTTCGGCTGGGGCTGGCTCGGTCCCGTGGCGGGTCAGACGCTCGGCTTCCTCGGCGCCGAGGTGTACAAGATCGAATCGCGCGCGCGGCTCGACATCAACCGCACGCTGCCGCCCTTTGCCGAGGGCATCCGGGACCCCAATCGCAGCCTGCAGAACCACGCCGGCTGGGGCGGCAACGGCAGCGTCAGCATCGATCTCAAGAGACCCGAGGGGCAGGAGCTGGCGCGGCAGCTCGTCGCCCACTGTGACGCGGTGATGGAGAACTTCGGCCCGGGCGTCATGGCCAGGCTCCACCTGGGCTACGACGAGCTGTGCGCGGTCAAGTCCGACATCGTCATGGCTTCGATGCCCGCCGCGGGGCTCTTCGGGCCGCTCAAGGACATCCGGACCTACGGGATGAGCTTGAGCAGCATCACGGGGCTGGACAGCATCACCGGCTATTTCGGCGGGCCGCCGATCCCGGTCGAGAACGCCTTCGCCGATCCGCTCGGCGGGGTCATCGGTGCGTTCGCCGTGCTGCTCGGCCTCAGTTACCGCGACCGCACCGGCAAGGGGCAGCACATCGATTTTTCCCAGCAGGAAGGCGTCATGCAGTTCGTGGCCCCGGCGTTCATGGACTATGTCATGAACGCCCGCGTGGCCGGCCCTATCGGCAATCGCCACCCGCTTGCCGCGGGGGCCCCGCACGGGGTCTTTCCCTGCGCCGGCGACGACCGCTGGATCAGCATCGCGGTGCTGACGGACGAAGAGTGGCGAGGTCTCGTCCGCGCGATGGGCGGCCCCGCTTGGGCGCAAGCGGCCGAGTTCGCCGACGCGCCGGCGCGCATTCGAAACCTCGACGCCTTGCATGAACGGCTGTCCGAGTGGACGCGCCAGTTCGGCGATTACGAGCTGGCCGAGAAACTCCAGCAGCACGGCGTGGCGGCCGCGCCGGTGTTGAACGTGGCCGATCTGCTCAACGATCCGCACTACCGGGCCCGCGGCACATACGTCGAGGTGACGCACCCGCTCGGATTCAAGGAGACGATCTACGGCGCGTACGTGAAGGCGAGCGGCTTCACGCCCGCCGTCCGGCCCGGGCCGGCGATCGGGCAGGACAACGAGTACGTCTTCAAGGAGCTCATGGGCATTCCCGAGGAACGCTACCGGCGGCTGGTCGCCGACAAGGTGATTTTTTAGGGGAATTGCCCGCAAAACATGACCATTGACGCTCTTTCCTTGGCCTTTGAACAGGTCGCGCCCCTCGCCGGGCTGGTACAGTGCGCCGCAATCCGGGGTCCTGTCCAATCCATGGAGGCGCGCCATGCCGCTTGGGAAGGTGCTGATCGTCGACGATGAACGCGACATGCGGTGGCTGCTGACCCGCGGATTGTCGGCCGAAGGCTTCGACATCCTCAGGATCTCGACGCGATCCGGACCGCGGAACCAAGCGCGGCGGACACCGTGGTCTTCGGCTGCCCGCAGATGACGCTGGAAGAGAGCTTCCAGCTCTCGGAACATTTTGCCGGGCGTCGAGTAACGAAGCGCACGATGCTCTGCCTGATCCCTGAAGCCAGGAAGCGCTTCGAGGCCACCGGTGCCGGGCCGCAAAATACGCGATGCCCGCGTCTGCGTGACGGACTGCTGTCCGGTCGCCGCGCTGACCACGCGCCTGGGCGCGAGACGGGTGCTGACGTCGTCGGCCCAGTGCTTCTACAACTGGCCGGTGCTGAGTACGGCACGCTGGATGATTGCCTCACTGCGTGGCCCCGCCGGTTTTCGTCGAGCAGATAGCCAAACTCCGGTGTCAAGCCGGTCACCGCCGAGCAGAGGTCAATCAGCGCCGAGTTCCGGTTGGTCCTCGCACCCAAGACCGAGTTTGCGAACTGCACGGCAGACGACTCGGCCCGGGCGAGCACGTCACCGCGTTCCGGGACGTTCACGCCCTCGTAGCACACGCACGAGTAGTTCGGGACGACACCGAGGGCGGCGAGATACGCCTCCAACTCGGCCTGCTTCCGAAACGCGAGGCGGTTGACGAGGCTAAACGTGCGACGGGGGTCGTGGGTTGACGGTGGTGGGAACCTCGCAGGTCACTCCCTCCGCCACGAGTCTCGCCAAGACGGAGTAATACGCAGTGAAGGGAGCTGCGCCGAAGGTGCCGGCCAGATGAGCGCTCTTGATCGGAACCAGGCGCCGGGCGCCGAACGCGTTGCCGTACGCTACGAGCGCCTCCATCGCCCTTCCCAAGGCCCGGCCGGCCTCGCCGTTCAGCACTGCCTGTTGTTCATCGTTGAGCATCATCACCACTTGCTCGCTGGCCGTGCGGTGCTCACCCGCACCCCTGCAGGGCGTTGTTTACCGCACGGATCAGCTCGTCGATGGTCACCTGCTGGTCTTCGCCGGTGTCGAACGACGGGCAGGCGTCGAGGGCGAGCGTGCCGAGGGCGATGTTCACGCCGCGGATCAGCTCGTCCACGGTTACCGTGCCGTCTTCATTGCAGTCGCCAGCGCACGCCGGAAGCGCTGCCAGTGTGATCTGGACGCGCGCGGTCGCCTCCTGACCGTCGCTGTCCTGCGCAACCAGCCTGATCTCGTGCACACCCGGTACGGCCGCGAGCCCCGGCAAGACGAGCTGGGCACCGGTGCCGAGAACGCGGTCACCGTCGAGGCTCCAGACGAGGCTGGCGCCGCTCAGCTCTCCGTCTTCGAGATCGCTGGCATGACCGGTGAGCACGACGGCGTCGAGCGGTTCGACGAGGGCATCGCTTTCCGGGCTGGCGATCCACACCTCGGGCGGCTTGCGCGCCACCTCGAAAAGAGAGGAGTCGCCGGCGGCGGTGAGAAATCCGTCGGTCACCAGGACGCGAATTCGCGCCCGGTCGCTGCCGGCCCACGAGCTGGTGTCGGCGTCGAGAGCGGTGGCGTCCAGGTCAATCGCGACCGGAGTCCACGAGGTGCCCGCGTCGGGGCTGTAGAGGACGGTGTAGCGCAGCGGATCGCCGTCTTCGTCGCCGCTGGTCCATCGGACACGCAGCGAATCGCCGTCCGGCGGATCAGCATCGACGGAAAGCACCTGCAACTCCGGCGGGCGCCAGCTTCGCCCGCGCGCCGCCAGGATCGAGGCGCCCTGCCGCAACACCAACCACGCGGCCTCGTCATCGAATGGCAGCGCCGCGGCGAAGCTCGCCGATTCCGTCGGCTCCTCCGTTTCGATGTCGACGAACGACAGGTCGAAGCAGTGACTCGCCAGCACGGCGCCGTCGCTCGCCTCCAGATCGAGACAATACGGCGCATCGGAAGGGGCAAGCTCGGGCGTCGGCGATCCGGCAATGATGAACGGCGACTCGATCGTGCCGCCGCCGTCACGATGCACGCGGCCGCGCACGAGCATCACGGCCTGCGACATGCCGGCCGGCACCCCCGCTGTGCTCCTGAATGCGCTCGTTGCCGCGCACCCGGGCCCCACCTTCGCCCACTCCTTCGAGTACGCTTCGCCCGCCAGCCTCATCCACGTGTAGGGCGACAACCACACGAGCGCCTGGGAGTGCATCAGGTCGGGCTGGCTCGCTCCCAGGATCGACTTCGAGGTGACGTTGAACCCGGTCTCGCGGATGCTCGCGTCGGTGCCGAATGGCCAGCACGGTTCCTTGCCGGTGTTCGGATGCTGCAGGCCGCGGTTGTGGCCGATCTCGTGTGCGAGGGCCTCGGCCATCTGATCCGGAAGATTGGCCGCGTTGCGGTGGTCGACGCCGAAGCCGGTGGAGCCGCCGATCTGTGCGTAGCCGAGTCGCACCGGGTTGCCGTCCGCGTCGTCCTGCGCCCCGCGCGGCAGCCAGCCGAAAAGCGAATCCGGCTGGGGCGACATGAACATGTGCATGAACGCGAGGATGCCATCGCGGAGGTAGTTCGGGTCGTCACGCACGTCGGGGCCGACGTATGGGATCGTCGCCGACTGCGCGTACTCGACGGGCATCGGGTACATCGCCTTCATCAGGCCGGAGACGGCACCGGTGACCTTTGGGTCGGCGAGGCGCTGCCTGCTGTACTGCGGATAATACAGAGACTTCCACGGCTGGTAGTCGAGCAGCGCCCACTTCACTTTGTGCGGCTGGCGCACTTCGAGCGGCACGCCCACCAGACCACTGGTGTTGTTCGCGTAGCTCGACTCCTTGTACTTGGGCGGATCGTCGTTAACGCTCGCGCGCACTACCAGGACATCACCGGTCGGGTTGGGGATGATGAAGGTCGCGGCACCCCACGCGTTCCCGCGCAGGCCGGCAGGGCCGTCGCCGTCGAGCGCTGTCGCGCACGGCACGTCAAAGTACTGTATCGCGCTTGGCCCGCCCCACATGCTCAAGCCGGGCACGCCGCCACTGAACGTCGGTGTCACCCAGGTCAGGGCGACGCGGACTTGCTTCAGGAACGGCTGGCCGGGAGTGTTCGGGAGACACTGGTCGATGGGGCCGCCGCTGTGGCCGACGTACACGCGCACGGCCGTGGCCTTCCCTGCGCTGAGTGGCAGGCCGTTGTCCTCGCAGGCCGAGTAACCCGCGTTCTGGTCAAAGCACTGGATCGCCTGCGTGATCTCGATGGCGAGGATCCACAGATCGAGTGGCGGAGCGGTATCGATCGGCGCGCCGGGCGGGATATACACCGCCGGCCCGTTCCAGACGGGAACCACGTCGGGCAACAGCGTCTCCGGCGGTGCGCCCGACGGCCGTACGTCGATGCGATTGCCGCCGTGATCTCCTTCGGAAGGATGGGTGAAGCGAATCCACTGATCGCCGATCACTTCGCCTTCACCGCCCGGCGCGATCGCCACGACCGTGTAGTTCGGGTCGTCGAGGGCGAGGAAATAGTAAGGGAAGTCTTCGGTTAGCGCTTCGGTGAAAAAGGAGAACCCGAACGTGCCGTCCGGGCCCGACTGCGCGCGCCCGATCAAATCGCCGAGGCTGGAGGGCTCGGTGGAGCCATAGAGCGCCACGCGCACGCCGCGCTGCCGGCGTCGCGCCGCTTGCGCGGCCGCCGCTTGCGCGCCTTCCGAGACTATCGACTTTGCCAGGAGTGCAGATTCCCCCCTTTGGGAAATGGGGACTAGGGGTGTAAAGGGAGACTGTTTCGGCGTCGGCAGAATCAGGAAGATCGTGCCCCTGAAACCGCGCTGTTCGGCGGGCGGAATGCCCCCGGGCGTCGGCGTTGCGGTGGCGCTGGGTATCGGGGTCGCGGTTGTCGGCGGGGAAGGCAAGAGAGTTCGCGAGCCGGCTGAAGTCACGGTCGGGGTCGGCGGCGGGGCGGGCGTGGTGGAGTGTGCCCGGACGACGGGGTATGGATGGTGGTCGGTGTGCGGGTCCATACC
>JBBITY010000136.1:0-8340 GCA_037440565.1 Desulfurellales bacterium | reverse complement strand
GCATCTGGATTCCGCAGCGCAACCTGGTGAGCAAAGGGGACGGGTTCACGTCCGCTCAGGGAGTGGCAGCACCGCCGTGTCCGGCCCGGTAGTCTCGATCCGAGAACCGCGAACCCAAGACGAGTCGAGCCACCCCCGGACAGGCGCAGTCTTCAAGGAGAACACACGTGGAAGAGATTCGGTTGACCGCACTGGTCACGGCTGGCGGCTGAGCCTGTAAGCTCGGTGCCGAGGACCTCGTGGAGGTCCTGCGTAAGATCGCCCCGCTGCCGCACCCGTGGGTAGACACGAGCGTCGCCGCGCTCGAGGACGCCGCCGTCTTGCACCCAGAGGCGGGCGCGCCGCTCGTCTTCACCGTCGACTTCATCACGCCCATCGTCGACGACCCAGAGACGTTCGGCGCCATCGCCGCGGCGAACTCGATGAGCGACGTCTACGCCATGGGCGGTGAGCCCAAGGCGGCGCTCGCCGTTTGCGGCTTCCCGAGCGACAAGCTGTCCACTGCGATCCTGGAGCGCATTTTTCGCGGGGGCCGCGACAAGGCCGCCGAGGCGGGCTGTGCGGTCGTCGGCGGGCATACAGTCAAGGACGCCGAGTTGAAGTACGGCCTCTGTGTCATCGGCATCGTCGATCCCGCCCACGTCCTCGCCCAGAACCGCGCGCAGCCCGGCGACATCCTCGTGCTGACCAAGCCGATCGGCGTCGGCATCGCCGCACAGGCGATCAAGAAGCAAGCCTTGGCGGCGGAGCCGCTTGCCCATGCCGTTCGAACCATGACCACGCTCAACAAGGGCGCGAAGGACGCGGCGCTGGCAGCGGGCGCGCACGCGGCCACGGACATCACCGGCTTCGGTCTGCTCACTCATCTGCATAACCTGGCGCTCGCCTCCGGCCTGGCGGCGCGGATTTCGTCCGCCACCGTGCCGGTGCTCAATGGCGTCCCGGAGCTGGCGCGCGCGGGTTTCATCCCCGGTGGAACGAAGAGCAACCTGGCGTACGCCGATCCCTTCTGCGACTGGGCAGGGGAGTTCAGCGAGATCGATCGGCTGATCCTTGCTGACGCGCAGACCTCGGGCGGGCTGCTCCTCGCCGTGCCGCCGGCCAACGCCAATCGGCTGGTCGCCGATCTCGAACGCCGCGGCGCACCGGCGCGCGCCGTGATCGGCGAGCTGGTGCGGGGCACGCCCGGGCGGATTCAGATTAGCTCGGAACAATAATGCGGAGAGACTCCGTCATGCCGGCGGAAGCCGGCATCCGGAGGCGATCCCCGAACACCGCTCGCCGGATGACTGGATTCCGGCTTTCGCCGGAATGACGTTTGGGTTGCGGGCGCCAGCCCGCCAGAGGATCCGAGATCTCTTTGGTTCGGGATCCGTGGGTTTCGGGATTACGGAGGAAGTGTAGCGCCCGATCAGCCCGCGGCGGCGAGCCGCTCTTGCCAGCGGCGCGGGATGTAGGCGCACAGGGGGTCATCGGCCATCGGGTCGCCGGTCACGGCATAGGCGCGCGCGCGCGAGCCTTCGCACACTTTGCGAAACTCGCACACGCCGCATTTCCCCGCCAACTGCGCCGTGTCGCGCAGGCGGCGGAACACCGGCGCCTCGCGGTAGATCTCCGGGAGCCGTGCCTGCCGCACACTGCCGGCCACAAGCGGCAGGAAACCGCTCGGGTAGACCTCGCCGGTGTGGGAAATGAACAGCAGCCCATTGCCATCGGTCACGCCGCGCGGCGCCCGGCCGGTGTCGCCGACGATCCCCGCCACCCACGGCGGTGCAACCGCGTGGGGGCGCGGCGTGCGTTTCGCCGCCGCCTCGCGCTGGAGGACATAGCGCCGATAGTGCGGGGCCGCCGTGGTGCGGACGCCGAACGGCACCCGCCGCGACAGCTCGTAGAGGAAGCCGAACACCTCCTCCGCCTCGTCCGCCGTGAGTTGGTCCGCCGCACGCGCGCGGCCGACGGTGACGAGGAAGAACGCGCTCCACATCGCGGCGCCGAGCTCTCCGACCAGCTCCGCGATCGCCGGCAGCACTGCCAGGTTGGACCGCGTCACCGTGGTGTTGATCTGCACCGAAATGCCGCACTGGCGCGCGGCGCGGATGCCATCCGTGGTCCACGCAAATGAGCCGGGCTGCTGCCGGAATCCGTCATGACTCTCCGGCGTCGGGCCGTCGAGGCTCAAGGCCATCCGCTTGATGCCGAGGTCGCCCATCCGCCGCACGGCATCGGGGGTCAGCAGCGAGGTGCCGCTCGGCGTCACCGCCACGGAGAGCCCGCACCGGACGCCGTAGTGAATGAGATCGAAAAGATCCGGGCGCTTGAGCGGATCGCCGCCAGTGATGACGAACACGGGGCTGCCCAGCTCGCGCACCTGGTCGAGCAGCTCGAATCCCTCGCGCGTCGTCAGCTCGCGCGGGTCCCGCCACGCCTGCGCGTCAGCGCGGCAATGCCGGCAGCGCAGATCGCAAGCGCGCGTCACTTCCCAGATGACCGTGAACGGCGTCTGGCTGAAATCGATCATGGTCTTCCGCTGCGCATGGATTCAAGATGCCATCGCGAAGCCGGGCCCATGCAGAGCGCAGTTAGGAATGGCGCGCGGCGCCTTCCCCCTGCGCCAGCGGGGCCGCAAGCGCGTGGCGTTGCACGGCGCACGCATCCACGCCCTTCAGGCACTCTTGAGCGCACGTCGGCTTCAGCGGCTCCGGCCAGCGCGCGCAGTTCCGGACGGCCAGTTTGGGCGGGCCGAACAGGGCCGTGCGCGCCGCGCGGTTCGCGTTGAGCTCGACCACCACCGGTCCCTGGGTCTGCGGACACGCGAGGAGTCGCGGGCCACGAAACACGCGGGAGGCGTCGCGAGCCACCGGCAGGAGCACGTACACAGCTCCCAGCCCAACCACCCCCAGAATGGCTGTCAGCAGGGCCATCATCAGCCCTCCTTTCGGCACTCTGCTTACCAGAACGCCGCGTTTCGGGAATGACCCGAGTCAGCCGTTCGGCTGACCAGTGGCGCCGGGGCGACCCCCGTACGCTCACGCCGCCTCCGTGTCATCGTAGTGGGCGACCTTGGTGAGCTTTTCGACGCTGGTGATGACGAGGTCGCGCCGCTCGATCGACAGGATCCCTTTGCGTTTCAGCTTCGCGAGCAGGCGGATCGCCGTCTCCGTCGATACGCCAATCATCTCGGCCAGCTCGCGCCGCGTGTAGCGAAGCTGGAGGCGCTTTCCAGTGGAGAGATCGCCCGTTGCGCGCGCCAGTTGCAGCAGCAAGCCGGCCAGGCGACTTTCGGCCCCTTTGAGCGCCAGGTCGCGGACCTTGCGCCGGGCCGAGGCCAACTCGCGGCTCAACGCCTCCAGCATCCGCACGCCCGTCATGGGGTGCTTCTCGATGAATTGCACCAGGCGGTCCCGCGGCAGATAGCACAGTTGGGCTTCGGTTATTGCTTCCGCCGAGACCGAGAGCACGTCGTCGGTATCCATCGACAGCTCACCGAGGACCGCGCCCGGGCCGGCAATCTCCAGAATGTGATCCCGTCCAAAGCGGTCCGAATGGTACAGTTTCACCGCCCCGTGGCACACCAGGTAGAGCCCTCCCGACGGCGAGCCTTCGCTGAACAGCACCTGGCGCGCCTTGTAAACCGCCGTGGTTCCCGCACTCCGAAACTCGGCAAGCGCATCGGGCGGAAGGTCGCAGATCACACTACCACCGCGCACTGGGCACGTTTCGCATTGCAGCTTTCGCATGCGCTTACCTCCCGATCTGCAGCATACAGGGCTGGCAATCGGCCGCTGGCTTTATGATTCTGGTCATAGCCGAACCTGGACGAACCTCTCCCTACTCTTGATGAACCGACATTCAAAAGTCTAGCACGGTTTCCAACCGCAGAGCCAACTCCCGGGACGGGGAGAGGGGTCGATCATTTCGGCGGCAGCCCTCGCGGGGAGCGCTCGACGTACCGGCGCTCCATCTCGAGGTACTTCCGATGATCCTGATAGCGCTTGAAGGCGTAAATCTTCAGCCGCTGCAGCGCGCGGCGAGCCATGAAGAAGACGGCATGCCTCGGTGACCTGCTCGAGGAACAGCGGATCGGCGCGATTGAGGAAGGCAAGGTCGATTTCCCGTTCGGGAAAGAGCTGCTGCAGGCAGCTCCGCCTCTTCATCCGGCGCGAGCTCCCCCATTTTCTGGCGGAGCAGGTCTGCAACCCGCGCTTTCGTCGCCATCGATGAGCTGGTCAAGGGCGTGAACATCGCGCTGCGAAACCTGCCCGCATCTGCGAGCGGGTATCCACACCAGTTCTACGGTCGGGAGACGGCGGAAAAGGCCATTGCCGCGAGCAGTCGCATTCTTGCTGCGGTGGAGCAATTCTATCGCGAGCGAAGCGTAGAGTGGCCGCAAGAGGAGTAGGGCGGGCCGACCGGGCGAAGCTCGACGAAGGGCTGGCTGCACGAAAGCGGGCATGGAACGCCGGGCGCGCCTCGCCATCATCCTCGGCATTGGCTTGGTGCCGTTGGCCTTCGCCCCATCGGCCCGCGCCGCGGACCCCCTGGTGTGGACGGTCAATACCACCGCCACCACCAACGACGGTACGTGCGACGCCACCCACTGCTCGTTGCCTGAAGCGATCAACGCGGCCAACCTGAATGACGGACCCGACATCGTTGCTTTCGACATCCCGAGCACCGACCCCGGGTGTCACGCCACCACCGGCGTGTGCACCATCAGTCCGCAGACCCCGTTGGAACAGCTCGTTGACGGCGAAACCACCATCGACGGCTTCACGCAACCGGGAGCGAGCCCGAACACCAATCCCTTTGGCCAGCCCATCAACGCGGCGATGAAGATCGTCCTGGACGGTTCGCAGATCCCCTATTATCCGCCCGGCATCTGGATCACCAGCGCGGGCAACCGCGTGCGCGGGTTGGTCATCCAGCGCTTCTATGAGGGCATTTCGCTGCAGCAGGCCAACGACAACCGCATCGAGGGGAACTTCATCGGGCCCGCCGTCCTCGTCGCCGACGACCACGCCGACGGCCACGCGCACGGTGACGCCGTGAGCGCGACAGCGTCAATTCGGGTAGGGCTCCGTCGGCGCTCCGACCTGAAAAAGGATTTCACCACGCAACCGTGCTTGAGGGGGTGGAGCATTGCTCCACCCGAGGGATTTTTCACGAACTCGGAGCCTCCACTTGTTCACGGCGCCAAATCGAAGAGTCCCGTGAATCCGGACGGCTGGTGCGGGCCGAGAACGAGCTGTTCGAGGACCCCGATTCCTTTGCGGTGCCCCAGCGCGACCTCGCACACCGCTTGCACGTGCAAATGGAGCGGCACCGCCGGATCGACGTCGGAGAGCAGCCACGACTCGCCACCGACCTGGTAGTCGCCGACGTACATTCCATGTCCCCACTGCGGATGCTGGTAACCGAGCCCGACCATGTAGAAGTTGTACAGGGGCGCGAGGGTCATCAGACACTCTTCACCCGATGCGCGGCGCAGGACGATCTCGGCCCGCCGCGCGTGCCGCGTCCCCGACCGCCAGTCGATGTGGTACCGGACAGAGGCGGCGTTCTCCACCGGACCTCCAATCGGCGCCCATACCCCCATCTCATGCCAGCGGCTGCCGTCCGCATCCTCGTTGACGTCGAAGTGCGTGCACAGGTCTTCGAAGTTGGCCGGGGCCCACAGCCAGTAGAACTGCAACGGCATCGGCGTGTCGGGCTCTCGCTCGCCGACGGGCCGGATGCCCCAGGAGCGATCGCGCGTGCCCCAATAGCGATCGGGCGTGACGGTGATCGTCTCGCCGCCAACGCGCAGAACGCCGCTCACCTCGACGTGCTGCGTGAGCCGCGTGTAATCCATGAACACGCGATCGCCGACGTGCTTCAGAAAGCGCGGTTCTTCCAGCGGCGCCACTCGGCCCGTGAAGACGAGATCGCCACTGATCTCCCAAGGATTCGGCTCGACCACGAGGCGCAGGCAGCGCAGCGGCTCGATGACGCTGACCGCGATCGGGCCGACCGCGGTGCGGAGCCGCTCGGCACTGGCGCGGCACGACGCTCGCAGCACGTACTGGCGCCCGCGGTGCACGACGTTGAACGCCGCATCCATTACGTGGCGGTTGGGATACTGGCCCAGCGCGGCGGCGAAGAACACGCTGGCGTCGCGCGAATAGCCGTTGAAGAAGTAGCGGTCGTAAAAGTTGCGGTCGGCCGTGGCCGGCGTCGCAATCGGCTCGCAGGTCTGGTGGACGGGATAGTCGTCGGCTCCAGTCAACATGAGCAATCCTCCTTGCCAGCAGGGGCGCGGCGGTAGGATGCTGGGCAAACGCGCGCTCGTCAAACGCCACACCGCCCCCCCCCGGCTTGACATCGGCACCCGAATCGAGGAACGACACGGCGTGCGCGACTGGAGCGACGAGCACCGACTGTTTCAGGAGACCGTGCGCGACTTCAGCGAGGGGCACTTGCGGCCGCTGGTCGCGCGCGCCGAAGCGGAGGAGCGTTTTCCGCGCGAGGAGATTCTGCCGGCCATGGCGGAACTCGGTTTCTTCCGCATCGGCGTGCCGGAGAGCGAAGGCGGCATCGCAGGCGACACGAAGATGCAATGCATCGTCGCGGAGGAAGTCGCGCGCGTGTGCGGCGGCTTCGCCGTGGGTATCGCGCCCTCGGTGCTCGGGCCGTCGCTGCTCATGCAGCTCGCCACCCCGGCGCAGCGGGAAGGGCTGCTCCAACCGCTCATGAGCGGGCAGATCATGGCGGCCATGGCGCTCACCGAACCGAGCGGGGGCTCGGACCTGCTCAACCTCCGCACCACGGCGCGCGCCGACGGCGATCACTACGTCCTCAACGGCGCCAAGACGTTCATCAGCAACGGGCCGACGGCCGACGTGCTGTTCGTGGCGGCCGTGCTCGCCGACTTTGCCAACCGCTCCGGCATCGCGCGCGGCGTCGGCATGAACCTCTTCGTGCTGCCGCGCGGCACCCCCGGCTTTCACGTCGCGCGCAAGCTCGGCAAGCTCGGCATGCGGTCGTCGGAAACGGGCGAGCTGGTGTTCGAAGACTGTCGCATTCCGCTGCTCAATCGCCTCGGCGATCAGAAAGTCAATTTCGTTCGCGTCATGCACGTGCTCGATCAGAATCGCCTCTACGTTGCGGCCCTCTCGCTCGGGCTGGCGCGCGCCGCTTTCGAGGCCTCGCGCGCGTATGCCAAGGAGCGCATCGCGTTCGGCAAAGCGATCGGCGATCACCAGGCCATCGCGTTCAAGATTGCCCGCATGGCCGTCGACCTGGACGCGGCGGCCCTGCTCATCGACCGCGCCGCGGCGCTCTACGATCGCGGCGAGCGCGCGAGCAAGGAAGTGTCGATGGCCAAGCTGTTCTCCACCGAGGTGGCGGTGCGCATCACCGGCGAGGCGATCCAGATTCACGGCGGTTACGGCTACATGACCGAGCTGCCGCTGGAGCGCTACTTCCGCGACGCGAAGGTGGGAACGATCTGGGAGGGGACGTCCGAGATTCAGCAACTGATCATCGCCCAGGAACTCGGCCTGATGCGGTCGCCCAGAGAACGGCAATGACCGCGCCGCATTCCGCGAGCCCCGGTCGCCTCGCGACCCGCCTGCCGCTCATCGCGACCGGTATGGTGGCGCTGCTCGCCGGGATGTGGGCGGGGTTGCTGCGGCTGGGGTGGGGCCTCCCCGCCGTCCGGCCGACGTTCATCAACGATCACGGCCCGTTGATGGTCGCCGGTTTTCTCGGGACGCTGATCAGCGTCGAGCGGGCGGTTGCGCTCGGGCGCCCGTGGGCCTTTGCGTCTCCCCTTCTCACCGCGATCGGGGCGCTCGGGATGATCGCTGGACTCCCTGAATGGGCACCGCCGGCCGTGATGGTGGCCGGGGCCCTCGCGCTGGTCGCGGTCGTGGCGGCCATCGCGCGGCTGCAGCCCGCGCTGTTCACGATCACCATGGTGCTGGGCGCGCTGGCCTTCCTCGCCGCCAACGCGCTGTGGCTCGGCGGCTGGTCGATGGCCCGCGTCGGATCGTGGTTCGCTGGCTTTCTCGTCCTGACGATCGCCGCCGAGCGACTGGAGCTGAGCCGCTTCGTCCAGTTGTCCGACCGCAGCCGCTTTCTCTTCGTCCTTGCCGCGGGCGTGTTCCTCGTCGGCTTGGTGCTCGGCGGCGTGTCGACGAGCAACGGCGCGCGCCTCACCGGGCTGGGCCTCTTGGCCCTCTCGTCGCTGCTGGCCGACCAGGCGCTGCTGGCTGCTCCGGACGCCCCGGCGACCGCAGCGCCACCGGGCGGCCGCCCGGCAGCGCCGGCCGCGGCGACCAGCAGGCCGACGAGCGGGTC
>JBBITY010000135.1:0-8374 GCA_037440565.1 Desulfurellales bacterium | reverse complement strand
TCATGGCGTCGCGGCTCTCGTACGGGATGGCACGCGAAGGCCTCATGCCGGCGGCGCTGGCGCGCGTCCACCCCGTGCGGCGCACGCCGTGGGTGGCCGTGCTCGTCACCCTGGGGCTGGCCGTACTGCTCGCCGTCTCGGGCGGCGTCCGCGTGCTCGCCCAAACCACCAGCTTGCTCCTGCTCACGGTCTTCACCGTGCTGCACGTGGCCCTGTGGCGGATCAAGCAGCGCGATCCGGATCCCAGTCCCGGCGTGTTCGTCACTCCGGCGTGGACTCCGGTCGCCGGGGGCTTGGCGTGCGGTGCACTCGCCCTGCAGTTTCCACGGGCGGCGTATCAGCGCAGCCTTCTGGTCCTCGCGGCGGGGCTCGTGCTGTACGTCCTTCTCAACCGCGCTCGCCCGCAGAATTAACGCGGATCTTGAACCAGCTACTCGCTGCGGAGACGCTGAGATGCAGAGCCGCGCCATTTCTCAGATAAGGCCCCACAACAACGCCAGCGACGCGAGCGCCCCTCCGCCCCTCGAACCCTCGGATCCTCGAACCCTCTCCTCTTCGAGGGAGGAGACGAGAGCCGCCGCAATCGGGGGGGCCGGCGACGGCTCTCGGGCAGGGAGTGGTGGGGGGGAGGGAGAAGATTCGTGCGCCGCAAAACAGCACGTCGCGTGCCAGGTGGTGTGGCAGTATCAGGCGCCCATTTCGGACGGTTGGGGCCGTAGGGCTTTCCGCAGCTTGGGAATTGTATTGCGAATGGGATTCTTTGCCGTGTTAGCCGGGTCGCCCGGAGGGGCGACCGAGCGCTCACCCTCGGCTGGGGCGATGCCCTTTCTCATGACCTTTTGGTGCGGGCCGCCGCTTGCCGAGTTCGACGACGCACGCGCGGCGGAGGTTGCGGCGGCCGGTTTCACGGTCGTCGGGCCGCCCTGCGAAGGCGCGCTGGATCGCACCGCCAATTTACTGGCGCTGGATGCTGCAGCGCGTCATGGGTTGCGGGTGTGGGTCAAGGACAATCGTTTGCGCGCCCCGGCGCCCGACGAGACCGATTGGGAAGCTCGCGTCGCGGCGGCGGTCGCCGATTATCACCATCATCCCGCCCTGGCCGGATATTTCGTCGTTGACGAACCACCCGCGTCGGACTTTCCCAGCGTCGCCAAAGTCGTGGCGGCGTTGCACGCGGCCGACCCGAAGCGCGTGGCGTATGTCAACCTACTGCCCGACTATGTGCCGTCGGAGGACTTGGGCGCAGCGAGCTACGAGGAATACGTGGGGCGCTTCGTCCAAGAGGTGCGGCCGCGCCTGCTGAGCTACGACTACTACCCGTTCGGGACGGAGAAGGACCGCTCGACCTTCTTCTCCAGCCTCGGGACGGTACGTGACGTGGCCCTCCGGCACGACCTGCCGTTCATGCTCATCGTCCTGGCCATGCCGCATGCGAATTACCGCGATCCAACCGAAGCCGAATTGGCCTGGCAGGTTTTCCACGCGCTCGCCTTTGGCGCGCGGGGCATTTCATACTTCGCGTATTGGACGCCGACAAAAGGCGCCCATGCCGAGAGGATGAAATTCCGCTTCGGCCTGATCGAGGGCGGCAAGCCGACGCTGCACTACTTTCAGGCGGCACGGCTCAATCGCGAGCTGCGCGCCGTCGCCGAGCAACTCACCGCGTATCGCTCCATCAGCGTGGCGGATTCGATCGGGGAGATCGGCGGCGCGTTCCCCATCGGTCCCATCGAGGCCGTCGACGGCGGCGCCTTCACGGCGGGGTTGTTTGCGAATGAGCGGGGTGATCTGGCGGTGTTGCTGGTCAATCGCGACTACCGGTACGGCGCGACCGCCCGTCTGCGCCTCCGCGACGGCGCGGAAAATCCGGATGCCTTCTACGTCGCCGCGGGCCGATGGAAGGCCGATGGCAACGTCGCATTCTCCCTGCCGCCTGGTGGCGCGCAGTTGCTGCGCTGGCAGGCACCCGACGGCCGCTGAATTACAAACGGCCTGAATCTTGTTTTTTGGCGAAGATTCTCGCCTCCGTCATTGCCGTGAAACTTGTGCTCGCGAGAGTCTCACTCCGTCGTGGCTGCGGGCAAACCCACGCGAATGACTATCTCTCGCGGGGTGCTCACGGTGCCGGCAACGTCCCTCACGCGCGCGGCGACGATCGTGTCGCCGTCGGGAAAGGCCCACTTGCTCGCGACGGACAGGCAGAACTGCACATCGCTGAACGGGTCGACGAAGCCAAAGCCGAACGGCGCTGTGTCCGATCTCGTGCATGCGTCCGCCGACTTCGTGCGGGCGAACGGCGCGCCCGCCCCGTCATCCACGCGGCAACCGAGGTCATTGATCGCCGCCACCACGGCTGGCGCATCCGAAAATGCCGGGGGATTCGTGCCCGGCACGCCGTGGGCTGAATCCGGGTCAAAGCGATCGAAGTCGCACACGGCCGGGTCCCCGTCGCCGAGCGGGTTGGACACCAAAACCTGCAAGCCCGGCAGCCCGCCGGCTTGGTCGTACGCCTCCACCGCGATCGGCAGCGTGCCGCGCTCCGCCTCGACGATGATCCACATGCCCTGGCCCTGCGGGCGCACGTAGATCAACCGCCCCTCAGGGTCGACATCCGTCGGCGCCTCCGGCACGTCATCCCCTCGCGCAACACCGAGGTGCGTGATCCGGGGCGGGATGGGTGTGACCGTGGGCGTAGGGGAATTGGTCGGCGTGCCCGTCACGGTTCCGGTTGCGGTGACCGTGGGGGTCGCTGCCGGCGGTCCTCCGTTGCCATCGCAGCCAACCACACACAACCAGGTGCCGAGGAAGAGGACCCAACCGATGCGCCGCGCCATACCCCGCCCCTCCTGTGCGAAAGCCTTTACGACAAGCAGTGCGGTTCTGGCAAGCGCGCAAAGAGAGGATTCAAGGAGGCGAGGGTCCGAAGGGGCAAGGGTTCATCGAGGCGTTACCGCCGCTTCACTCTGCCGGCGAGTGGGGATATGAGAGCGGCCGGGTTCGGGACGGACATGCTCGGCGATTGGTCTTCGCTGCTCGGCGCGCATCGGCTGCTGGCGGCCGGATTGTGTGGCGCCGGCGTGTTGCTCGTCCTGGGGCTGCGCGCCGCCCTGCACCGCAGCCGCATCGGCAGGCGCCTCGATTCGGCGCTGACGTTGCTGGCAGTTGGCCTGGTCTTCGGTGCGGTGGCCGCGCTCGGGCGAGACGCCCACGCCACCCTCTACCAGTACGCCCACGCGATCTCCGTCGCCGTCGTCGTGATCGGCGTCGTGCGCCTGGCGCTCATCCTGTTCGTCGACTTCCACCTGCGCGAGCGGCGCGGCGCCGCGGTGTCCAGCATCTTCCGCGACGTGGCCAGCGCCGTTACCTACTTCCTGATCATCCTCCTCGTCCTGCGCTTGATGCTGGACATCAACCTGGCCTCGCTGATCGCCACCTCGGCCGTCCTCACCGCCATCATCGGTCTGGCCTTGCAGGACGTGCTCAGCAGTGTCATCAGCGGCTTGGCGATCGAGCTGGAAGATCCGTTCGCTCCCGGCGACTGGATTCGCGTCGGAGGGTACGAAGGCCAGGTGGTCGAGACGGGGTGGCGGACGACGCGCATTCGCACGCGCACCAACGAGCTGGTCACGCTGCCCAATACCCATCTGGCCCGCGAGCCGGTGGTGAACTACTCGCGGCCCGATGTGCGCGCCGGCGATACGTTGACGTTCGAGGCCGCATACGAAGCGCCGCCGCATGCGGTCAAGGAGGCCGTCCTCGCGGTGCTCGGGGCGGAGCCGGCGGTGCTGCGCGATCCGCCGCCCGAGATCCGCACCCTGAACTACAGGGAGAGCGGGATCGAGTACGCCGTGCGCTATTTTCTAATGGAATTCGGCGAGTTGGAGCGCATTCGCGACCGCTTGATGACAAACCTCTGGTACAGCCTGCGCCGCGCTGGGGTGCGCATCCCATTTCCGGCGCGCGATCTCTTTCTGCACGAGCAGGCCCCCGTTTCCGCGCTCGAGCGGGGCGATGTCGCCACCACACTGGCGCGCGTCGAGTGGTTCGCGCCGCTCGGCGAAGAGGGGATTCGGGCGTTGGCCGCGCACGCGCGGCGGCTGGTGTTCGGACGCGGCGAGGCGATCGTGCGCGAAGGCGAACCCGGCGATTCCTTCTACGTCATCGAGCAGGGTGCGGTCGCCGTCATCATCGGACGCGGTGATGGCGGCGAGGTGCGCGCCATCGCCCACCTCAAGGCGGGGGATTACTTCGGCGAGATGTCACTGCTCGCCGGCGAGCCGCGGTCGGCGACGGTGGTGGCGCAAGAGGATGTCGCGGTGCTGGAGGTCGGCCGCAACGCCTTCCAGCGCATCGTGGCGGCCGATCCGGCTGTCCTCGAACCAATCAGCCAACTGGCGGCGCGCCGGCTCGACGCCCAGCGCGAGCAGCGTCGCGCCGAGGCGGCCATCCCGCCGTTCGAACACGACCCCGCCGCCCAACGGCTGCTGCAGCGCATCAAGGCGTTCTTCCATCTGTAGCCCGAAATCACCCCGCGCTTCCCGCTCCCACCAACCCGCTCACTGCGTGGCCCCACGGCGGCGCTCGACGCCGATGACGTTGGGGATGGGTCGGGCGGGCACGGTGCCGGCGGCGACGCTCACGCCGGTGCCGTGGGTCCCGACGAACTCCCGCTCGACGTCCCCACTCGCCACGTACAACTGTGCCTCGGGGCCGCCCTCGGCGTACATCGCGCGCTGGAGGTCGATCGGCAGGGCGAGCAGCGCATCGATCAGATCGTGTGGGCTGTAAGGTCTCTGCACGTGAATGAACAGGACCCGTCCCTGCCGATCCGTGCCGATGACGGCCGTGCTCCACCGCTCCGACCCCGGCGACCAGACGTTCGTCCGGTTGCAGGAAACCATGCGGATGCTCTGCACGAGTGTCCCGTAGCGCGGGCGGAGGGCGTCGAAATCCTGGCAGGTCCGGTCGATGATCTGCACCGGAGGTACGCCTGCGTCGAGCCGGTCGAAGGCGAGCACGGCGTTGTCGCGCGACAGTCGGGGGTTGTTGACGTGGGTGCGCGAGCGCATCAGCGACACGCTGTGCCGGTGATCTTCCTGGTACATGCTGGCGTTGATGGCGGCGACCAGCCCAAAGCGCCTGGCCCATTCGCGCGCGGTCTTTGGCTCGCTCTGCGGCTCCGCAGAGGCATTCAGCAAGCGCAGGCCGAACCGCTCTGGATCGATGCGCAGGATGCGAATAGGGGAGTCGGTGCTCGCGCTGGGCACGGTCGTGCCGAAAGCCCCGAGGTCCAGTCCCGGCTCGAGCGGCTGCCAGGGGCTCGGTTCGGCCGCTCCACCTGCGGCGCGGGCGAGGAGCACGAGGGCCACGTGCATGAAGAGCCCGGCCCGGCCGATCGAGGTCCGCGTTGGTCGGCGATCCATATTCTCCCAATTCTTAGTTTAGACCGCCCTTCCCTTCGCGCTCAAACGCGGCGCAGGGCCACGGCCACGTCGTTCACGGAGCCTATCGGCCCTGAATCGAAGCCCATCATGCCCGCGCAAGCGGGCATCCAGGAGGGGGCTGGGCGACAACGCGGCGGCATGGATTCCCGCTTTCGCGGGCATGACGGTCGATTGTCGGCGTGGTCTTCGGCCGAGTCACAGCGCAAATGGGCTCCGTGGTGACTTTGCCGTGGTTCTGAACGCGGCGGGCGGTCGATAGACCCACCTGCGGTGTTATGTTAGTTGAGTTGATTCGGACCTGCACGGAATGCTGTCCCGACTGACCCTCCGCATCATCGCCGGCACAGTGGTGGTCTTGCTCAGTGGCTGCGCGGTCTTGCGACCGCGGCAGGGGCCGCTCCCGCCGGCGCAGTGGCCGGAGTTAGGCGCAGCCGACACCGCCCAGGCCGAAGTCCCCCTGGAGGGACACGCCCTCGGCCAATATCTGAAGGGCATCCTGGCGCTGGCCGCCGGCGACCAGGACGTGGCGATGGCCGCGTTCGAGCGGGCTGTGGCCGCCGACCCCGGCTCGGCGATGCTGCGCCACAAGCTCGCGGGTCTGTACGTGCAGCGGGGCATGTTGCCGCGTGCCCTCGAACAGTGCCAGGCGGCGGTCGGCATCGATGCGCAGAACGTCGAGAACCGCCTCCTCCTTGCCGACGTCCTCGCCGCGATGACGCGGTACGATGAGGCCATCAGCGAGTACGAAACCGTCCTGGCCTTGGATCCCCCCAACCAGAAGGCCCGCCTCCTGCTCGGCATTCTCTACGGCAAGCAGGGTCAGTTCGAACGCGGCATCGCCGTGCTCTCGCGCCTGACGGAGATCGATCCGAACTCCTTCCTCGCCCACTACTACCTGGGGCGTATCTACGCGGCGGCGCAGGATCTCAAGGCTGCTGAGGCCGCATTCCAAACGGCGCTGCGGCTCAACCCGCAGTCGGAGCCGGCCCTGATCGACTTGGCCCTGCTTTACGAGCTGCAACAGCGGCCCGACGAGGCCATCAAACTGTACGAACAGGCCCTGCAGGCCAATCCGGCTCGGGCCATGGTCCGGCGCCGGCTCGGCGGGCTGTACGTCCGACAGCGTCAGTATGAAGACGCCCTCGCCCAGTTCCGCGAGCTGGAGAAGATCGACCCGGATCCCCAGGACACGCGGACCAAGATCGGGCTGATCCTGTTCGAAACCGGCGAGTACGACCGCGCCGCCACCGAGTTCAGCCTCGTGCTCGCGTCCGATCCCGAGAACTTCCGCGTGCGTTATTACCTGGGCTCGGTGTTGGAGGAAACGCGCTCCTTCCCCCGCGCCATCGAAGAGTTCCAGCGCATCCCGCCGGAGCATGAATGGTTCGTCGACGCCCAGTTGCACGTGGCGAACATCTACCGGCAGCAGAAGAAGCTCGATGAAGCCATCGCCGCCATGGAGCGCGCGCGCCGGCTCAAGCCAGACGAGGAGGAGCTGCTGAACTTCGCGGCCGGCCTGTATCGCGAGCGGGGCAACTTGGAGCGCGCCATCCACCTCATGCAGGAGCTCGTCGAGCGGCACCCCGAGAATGATCGCTATCACTTCACACTCGGCGCGTTGTACGACGAGAATGGGCAGCGCGAGCGGTGCGTGGAGCTGATGGCGCGCACGATCGAGCTCAATCCAGACAATGCCGCGGCGCTCAATTACCTCGGCTACACGTTTGCTGAGCGCGGTGTCCGGCTCGATGAGGCGGAACGCCTGATTCGGCGCGCCCTGGCGATCAGCCCCGACGACGGGTACTACGTCGACAGCCTCGGCTGGGTGTTCTACCAGCGCGGCGAGTACGCGCAAGCGATCGAGCAACTGGAGCGCGCGGTGGTCCTGGCGAACGACGACGCGACCATTGCCGAGCATCTCGGCGATGCCTATCGACGCGTCGGCCGGGCGCTCGACGCGCTCCGCGTGTACCGCGACGCGCTGAGCCGCAGCAAGGACCTCAAGCAAGCCGACCGGATTCGCGCCAAGATCGAGGAATTGCAGGCGGCCAGCCGCCGGGGGGGATCTTGAATGCGGGGACGCGTGGTCTGCGGGGCGGTGGCCGTCGCCGTCCTAGCGGGCTGCCCCGCCCGCCCGCCGGCTCGGCCCTCCGCCATCGAACCCATCGCTGAGCTGATCCCGCAAGCGGAACTGGTGCACGCCCTGGCGGTGCGGCGGGGCGCGCTGCACAGCCTGCGGGCTCTGGCGCGGCTGCGCATCACCGCTCCGGAGCTGTCCCGCAGTGCCAGGCAAGTGATCATCGCCGCCCGCCCGGATCGCCTGCGCCTCGAAGTGCTCTCGCCGATGGGCACAGTGTTTGTGCTCACGGCGACGGACGGCTCCCTCGCCGCGTACGCCCGCGACGAGGCGCGCGTGTATCGCGGGGCGGCGTCAGCGAAAAACCTCGCCCGCTACGCCCAGGTCGATCTGCCGGTCGCGACCGCGGTCGACCTGTTGCTCGGCACGCCACCGGTGCGCGCCGATCGCGACGGGGTGGTGTCGCGCGACGACGGGCACCTACAACTGTGGCAGGCGGATGATGGCGACGTGCAGGTGACCTGGTTCGGCCCTGGGCTGGAGCCCGTGCGCTACGAACGGCGCGACGGGGAAGGGCGCGTGCTGCTGCGCGCGACGTTCGGCGAGTACACCGAGGTCGGCGGCGTGCGCGTGCCGACCCAGTTGGTGTTCGAGCTGCCGCGGTCCCAGCGCCGCATCGATATCGCGCTGCGCGACCCCGAGGTGAACCCCGAGCTGTCGGACGCCGTGTTTGCCCTGCGAACCCCGCCAGGGAGCGTCGACGTCGATCTCGACCAGGTGGTCCGTTGAGGTTGCTTCATTACCTCGCCTCCCCCCTTTCCTGGCGGGAGAGGCAGCGAGAAGGTTCTCTCTC
>JBBITY010000134.1:0-8380 GCA_037440565.1 Desulfurellales bacterium | reverse complement strand
GGGCCCAACAAATCAACAATTCAACACATCACGAAATCCCCCCTTCAATGCCTGAAATGCCGCACCCCGGTGAACACCATCGCAACATTCAACCGATCGGCCGCGGCGATGACTTCGTCGTCGCGCACGCTGCCACCGGGCTGAATCACCGCTGTCGCGCCGGCTTTGGCGGCCTCTTCGACCCCGTCGGGAAACGGAAAGAAGGCATCGCTGGCCAGCACCGAACCCTGCAGCGACACACCGACCCGCGCGGCCTTGGCGCGCGCCGCATGCACGGGGTCGACGCGCGACGTCGCGCCGCCCCCGACCGCGAGCGTGCGGTCTGCGGCGACGAACGCAATGCCGTTCGACTTCACGTGCTTGACGACCTTGAGCCCGAAGCGCATCGCCGACACCTCATCATCCGTCGGCGGCCGCTGCGTCACCACCTGGGCGCGCGCGGGATCCTCCATGGCGCGGTCCGCGTCCTGCACGAGGACACCGCCGATCACGCCCCGCACTTCCCGCGTGATGTCGCGCATCGCTTCGGGATGCCAGAGCATGAGCCGCCGGTTCTTCTTCTTTTTCAGGAATTCGAGCGCCGTCGGCTCGAACTGCGGCGCAATCAACACCTCGGTGAACAGCTCGTCGACGACCTGGGCGAGTTCCAGCGTCCACGTCCGGTTGGCCACCAGGATGCCGCCGAAAGGCGACTCCGGATCGGTCGCGTACGCGGCGCGGTACGCCTCGGTGATCGTGCGGCCCGAGCCAACCCCGCACGGCGTGTTGTGCTTGAGGATGCCCACGGTCGGCGCGTCATCGAGAAACTCGTACATCAACCACAGGGCCGCGTTGATGTCGACGATGTTGTTGTACGACAGCTCCTTGCCGTGCAGTTGCTCGACGGCGTCGAAGAACCTCCCGTACAGAGCGGCCTGCTGATGGGGGTTCTCCCCGTAGCGGAGGTCCTGCGCCTTGTGCAGTTGAACGTGCAGCGTCGTGCCGAACGCGAGTCGCCCCCCATCCGCAAGGCTCCCCAGGTAATCCGCGATCGCACCGTCGTAGCGCGCCGTGGCCTGGAACGCCGCGCGGGCCAGACGGGCGTTGGTGGCGATCGACACCACGCCGCCCTGCTCGCGCATCTCCTGCAGCACCGCGGCGTAATCGGCCGGATTCACCACCACGGTCACGTCGTGGTGGTTCTTGGCCGCCGAGCGAATCATCGACGGGCCGCCGATGTCGATGTTTTCGATCGCCTCTTCGAGGCGGCAATCGGGCCGCGCCACGGTGGCCTCGAACGGATACAGGTTCACGACCACCATGTCGATTGGTTGGATGTTGTGGGCGGTCATCTGTTGGCGGTGCTGCGGATCGTCGCGCCGCCCGAGCAGGCCGCCGTGGATCTTGGGATGGAGGGTCTTGACCCGTCCGTCGAGGATCTCGGGCGAGCCCGTGTACTCGCTCACCGGCACCACCGGGACGCCGGCCCCGGTGAGCGCGGCCGCCGTCCCGCCGGTCGAGAGGATCTCGACACCCAGACTATGCAAGCCCTTCGCAAACTCCACCAGGCCGGTCTTGTCACTGACACTGATCAACGCCCGCGCAATCTTGCCCATGTCACGCCACCTCCTCGCTCATAAGCACCCGTGGAACGCGTTTGCCAACGCGGGTCAGGACCTCGTACGAGATGGAGTCCTGCCATGCCGCAACCTCGCTGACGGACAGCGCCGCCTCGCCCTGGCGGCCCCACACCACCACCTCGTCGCGCGCCGTCACCCCGGGAATATCTGTCACATCGACCATGGTCAGGTCCATGCACACGCGGCCGACGATGGGCGCGCGCCGCTGCCGCACCAAGACCTCCCCTCGATTCGACAGGCGGCGGTCGTAGCCGTCCGCGTATCCGATCGGCAAAACGGCGATGCGGCTCGGCCGGCGGGTCACGAAGGTTTGCCCGTAGCTGACCGGACAGCCGGCCGGCACATTCTTGAGCTGCCAGACCCGCGTCCGCAGGTGCATCACCGGCCGCCATCCCATCTCGGCCACTGCAGCCGCCGGCGCGACGCCGTACAGGACCAGGCCGGGACGCACCGCGTCGAAATGCGCCTCGGGCCGCGTCAGCGCGGCAACACTGTTGGAGAGATGGACCCAGCGCGGGGAGAATCCCGCCGCACGCAGAGCGGCAACCCCATCTTGAAAGAGGCGGATCTGGTGATCGGCGTATTCACCGGACACTGACTCCGCATCGGCAAAGTGGGAAAAGACGCCTTCGACGTGGAGCTGCGGCAGCTCGCGCAGCGTCGCGAGAAACGGCAGCAGCTCTTCCGACGCAACCCCCAGCCGGGTCATGCCCGTGTCCAGTTTCACGTGGACGGACAGCGACCGCTGGCCCACCGCCGCGGCGACTTCGCGCGCCATCTGGGCGTCGGCGACGGCGATGCTCAGGCGATGTTCCAACGCGGCGTCGACCTCCGGACCGGCTGCGCCCGCGAGCACCACGATCGGCTGCGCAATCCCAGCCGCGCGCAGTTCCACGCCCTCGTCGACCGTCGCCACGCCGAACAGGTCGGCACCGGCCTCGGCCAACACGGGCGCCACGAGCGTCGCGCCGTGACCGTATCCATCCGCCTTCACCACCGCCAGCACCGCCACGCCCGGCGCCAGGGCGGCGCGCAGCGTGGAGAAATTACTGCGCAGCGCCGCGGCGTCGATGCAGGCCACCGTGGGGCGTCCGCTTACACTCGTCATATCGTCGCTACGGTTGAGACGCGGGCCGCCGGCCGTTCGCACGCCGTCTGGCGACGGCCACCGCGCGGCGTTTCCGGCCCTCCGGGAGTTGCTGAAATCCTCCGTTGGATGTCGGCCTGTGGGAGAAAGACGCGGCTCGCTTACCAGATGGCCCCGAGGTTGTAAAGGAACCATGAAACGTCTAATCGTTTTTCATGCGCGTGACGTTGAACGGCGAGGCGCACGACCTTCGCGAGGGCATCACGGTGAGCGATTTGCTTGCCGAGCTGGGCCTCGTGCAGCGCCGCATCGCCGTTGAATTGAACCGCGCCATCCTGCCGCGCGAGGACTACCCGCAGCGCGCGCTGCGCGACGGAGACGTGGTCGAGATCGTGCACTTCATCGGAGGAGGCTGAACCAGCGTGTCTGAAGCGGATATTTTCGAACTGGCCGGCAAGCCGTACCGGTCGCGACTCATCGTCGGGACGGGCAAATACCGCGATTTTTCCCAGACGGCCGCGGCGATCGAGAAGTCCGGCGCCGAAATCGTCACCGTCGCCGTGCGGCGCGTGAACATCACCGATCCCGGCAAGGAAAACCTGCTCGACTTCCTCGACCTGAGTCGCATCACCATTCTGCCCAACACCGCCGGCTGCTACACGGCATCGGAGGCCATCCGCACCGCGCGCTTGGCGCGGGACGCCGGGATCGGCGCGCTGGTGAAGCTCGAGGTCATCGGCGATGAGAAGACGCTGTTTCCCGACGTGCCGGCGACCATCGAGGCGGCGCGCGTGCTCGTCGAGGAGGGCTTCCTCGTGCTGCCGTATGTCAACGACGACCCGGTGACCTGCAAGCGGCTCGAAGACATCGGCTGCGCGGCGGTCATGCCGCTGGCGGCGCCGATCGGCTCCGGGCTCGGCATTCGCAATCCCTACAACATCCGGATCATCGTCGAGCAAAGCCGCGTGCCGGTCATCGTCGACGCCGGTGTCGGCACCGCCTCCGACGTCACCCAGGCGATGGAGCTGGGCTGCGATGCCGTCTTGCTCAACACGGCGATCGCCGGCGCCAAGGACCCGTTGCTGATGGCGGAGGCGATGCGCCTCGGGGTCGAAGCCGGCCGCAAAGCCTTCCTGGCCGGCCGCATTCCGCGCAAGCTGTACGCCACCGCGTCGAGCCCGCTCGACGGGGTGCTGCAGTGAGGACCGCTGCGGACCACCGGCCTGTGCCGTGCGGCACGCCCGCCGGCGACCCGAGGCCGGATGAAAATGCACCGCTCGCGCCAAACGATTCCCTCTCCGGCACCATCTGCGGGAGAGGGTGAGAGTGAGGGTTCCGACCAATTCTCCGATCAGGACTTCGCCGTCTATCTCGTCACCGACCGGACGCAGACGCGCGGCCGCCCGCTGGCCGAGATGGTCGAGCGCGCGCTGCAGGGAGGCGTACGGGCAGTGCAGGTGCGCGAGCGGGACTTGAGCACCCGTGCGCTGCTCGATCTCGCCTGCCAGTTGCGCGCCCTGACGACGCGCTACGATGCCCGCCTCCTCATCAACGACCGCGTCGACGTCGCGCTGGCGTGCGATGCGGACGGCGTCCACCTGCCGAGCCTCTCGTTCACTGCGAACGACGCGCGCCGCCTGCTCGGTCCGGAGCGTCTTATCGGTGTATCGACCCACCACGTGAGCGAGGTCGCTGAGGCGGCCGAAGCCGGCGCCGACTTCGTCGTTTTCGGTCCGGTATACGACACGCCGAGCAAGCGGCCTTACGGGCCGCCGCAGGGTCTCAAAGCCTTGGCCGACGCGGCTGCCGCTGCCCGCATACCCGTGCTCGCCATCGGCGGCATTACCGCCGAACGCGTTCCCGATCTGCTTCCACAGGGCATCGCCGGCGTCGCCGTGATCCGCGCCATCCTCGCCGCTGACGACCCGGCGCACGCAGCGCAGGAGTTGTTGGCGGCACTCGGGCGTTGAGGTTCACCCGAGGAGCAAAACCAAGCTGGGCCAGTGTTGCGGGCTGCTTTTGATCTTCCCGCCTCTCTTGTACAAGGGTCGTGGCCACAGGAGGGTTTCCAATGCCGCAGCCACAAGGCGGGATCGTTCCGGAGCCAGGTCGGAGCGCGCTCTTCCTCATTTTGCGGGTGCGGGAGCCGGTGCAGAATGCACGAGCCGTCGCACGGAGCATGGCCCGCGTGCCGTCGCTTGCCCGCCGAGTCGCTGCTCTTGATCGCCGCTCGCGGCTGCTGTGCACCGTGAGCCTGGGTCCGGAGTTCTGGGACATCGTCTCGCCAGACAGGCGACCGAAGGCGCTGCGGCCCTTTCCAGCCGTCGAGATCGACGGGCGGGTCGCCCCGCACACCGGCGGCGACGTTCTGCTGCACGTCACCTCGGAGCGCCCCGACCTGAACCTGGAGCTGGCCATGCGGCTGATGCACCAGCTCGCCGGCACCGTTGAGGTCATGGAGGAGGTTCACGGCTTTCGCTATCTGGACTCCCGCGACCTCACCGGTTTTATTGACGGAACCGAGAATCCCAAGGGCAAGGAACGCGCCGCCGTGGCACTGATCGGCGACGAGGATCGGGCGTTTGCCGGCGGCAGCTACGTCTTCACCCAGCGGTACGTGCACGACCTGAAGCGATGGGCGACGGTGCCGGTCACGGAGCAGGAAAAGGTCATCGGCCGGCGGAAGCGGGACAGCCGGGAGCTCTCCGCACGGGCGAAGCCGCCCACGGCGCACATCAGCCGCGTCGTGATCGAGGAGCACGGCGAGGAGCTGCAGATCGTGCGGCACAGCTTTCCGTACGGGACGGTCTCCGAAGCCGGACTCTTTTTCATCGCCTATACGAAGGACCTCGGCATCCCGGAGCGGATGTTGCGTCGGATGATGGGGGCCGCTGGCGACGGTCTGCACGACCACCTGATGGACTTTACCCGCGCCGTCTCGGGCGCCACCTTCTTCGCCCCGTCTCTGGCGCTGCTCAAGGCACTGCCAAAAAGGGGATAAGTCCCATTACGGTAATGGGACTTATCCCCTTTTTGCCTCCGCGCCCGACGGCGACGGCGTCGGATGGATAGAGAACCTTCGAGATGGCCTCGGAGGTGATCTTCTGCTCGACGGCGCGGAAGTAGTCGCCGTTGTTGAAGATGGCCATGTCGAACTCATCCGAGGCGCGGGCCGAATACAGCCGCAGGTAGTTGACCGTTCGCCCGCCGAAGCCGACCACGGGCATGTCGGAGGGGACGCCGACGATCACGCGCGCCCCAACCCACCTCGACCGTTCCCGGCCGTCTTCCGCCCGGCTCAACTCCACCCGACCGTACACCGGCACAACGGAGGCTTGGTCCGGGCGCTCGATGAGCCACGGCGACGGCTCCGTGAGCCAGTTGTCGGCCGTTCGCGCTGGTAGCCGTTGTCAATCTCCTGGCGGAACAGGCCGTACTGGTAGTTCTGAGCCGCGGCCGGGCGGTGGGAATGGATGTGCTGATACGCTCCAGCAGTGCCGCGGTCGTCCTGCCACGCCCCTGACGTGCGAGCACGCGATCAGGGTCTTGCTGTCGGTGGGGTCGATGGCGAAGTCATCCGAGTGGACGTCGATCGGCTCCGGGAAGCCGCTTCACGTAGCCCTCCCCGACCACGTACTGGCCGGGAGCCGGTTCAGACACCGTCATGGCCACCGCCGCCATCGTAAGGATGGTCCATGTCGCCAGTATCCCCCGCCGTCGTTCCATGTGCGACCCCCTTTCGCGCGCAGACATAGGAGCGGGCACCGGAAAAATCTGTAAAGCGCTTTACAAAAAATGCAGATTCTCGGACCGCGCACCTACTGTAGTCGCCGGACGATGATGCGCCGGCCCGCCATGGCGATGCAATTTTCGGTGCGCAACGCACCGAGCGCATGGTTGACGGCGACACGGCTCGCGCCAACGAGCCGACCCAGCTCTTCCTGCGTGACCTCTGGGAGCAGCCAACCGCGGCTGTCATGCATCTCCGCCTCCGCAGCCAGCCGCTGCAGGGCTCGCAGCAAGCGGTGTTTCACCCCGCGCGGGGCGACCTCACCGAGCCGCGTCTCTGCAACAGCCATCCGCTCGGCGATCAAGCGCGCCAGTGCCAGTGTGGTTGGCTGGCTTTTTGCCAGCACGGCGCGCAGCGCTGCCGCGTCGATGCGCCCTGCCGTCGCGGCGACCAGCGCCCGCGCCTCATTGGCGTGCTGGCCGAGCAAGAGCGACACCTCGCCGAAGAGCTGCCCCGGATGGCGGAGAAAGAGGTCGACCTCAATCGCCGGCGCGGGGCGTGCGCGGATGGCCGCCCGCCCGCGCAACAAGGCGTATACGGCCGGCGCATCGCCGGGCCGAAAGAACGCGTCGCCTTCTGTGACGGACACGAGGCGACACTGTGGCTGCAAGCCGCGCCACAGAGATTCGGGCAAGACACGCAAACCTCTGCGGCTCGCAGGTGCCGCACCGAGATGCCTGATGGGGCCCGCACCTGCATTGGCACGGTATGGCGTAGCGCACCAGCTATGGCCAATACCTAGCGCGAACACCTGGCCAACAGGTATGGATGAGCGAACCGGTTCTCACCCGGCGCGCACCAGGCGCGCGAACTCGGCGACGCCCTCTTCCCACGGCGGGAGCCAGATGGCGGGATCCTGGATCGTCGTGAGCACCGCGTAGCGGGGGCGCTCGGCAGGTCGGGGAAACTCGGCGGTCGACACGGGATGAACAGGGGTCTCGATGGCCAGCTCGCGGTATAGCGTGCGGGCCAGCTCGAACCAGCTCGTGCCGCCGCGGCCGGCCAGGTGGTAGGTGCCGAAGCCGCCGGTCTCCAACAGCGTCGCGATCGCCGCAGCTAGATGCGGGGCATATGTCGGCGAGCCGTACTGGTCGCTGACGACCCGCACGGCCGGCTTGTCGGCCTGCGCGCGCATGGTGTGCAGGAAGTTGCGGCCGACGGTATGATAGAGCCAAGCCGTGCGGACGACGTAGTGCCGCTGATTGAGCACACGCACCGCCTCTTCGCCCGCCAGCTTGCTGGCCCCGTACACCGACCGGGGGTTCGGCCGGTCGAACTCATGGTAGGGACGCGCGCTCGTGCCGTCGAAGACGTAATCTGTCGACACGTGCAGGAGGACCATTCCCCGCTCTGCCGTGGCCACGGCCAGGTTGCGCGGCCCGAGGGCATTGCCCGCGTAAGCACCGTGGGGATCGCTCTCGGCCCCGTCCACGTTGTTGTACGCAGCCGCGTTGATCACCAACGCCGGGCGATGGGCATCCAACGCAGCCCGCACCGCCGTGAGCTGGGTGATGTCGAGCGCCCGGCGGTCCAGCGCGGCAACCTCGTGGCCTCGCAGGGCATCGGGCAATGCGTGCCCCAGTTGCCCCGCCGCGCCGGTGATCAGAATCTTCATGCATCCAGCTCCTGAAGAAATTGGTCGGAACCCTTACCCTCTCCCGCCGACAATGCGGGAGGGGGATTTATTCCGTGAATACCGGTAGCATGTCCATCAGCTCGGCGAGGCGCGGGGCGGCCCGGTCGCGGTCGGAGAGCAGCGGCTCGCGCACCGGCCATTCGATCGCCAGGTCCGGATCATTCCATCGAATCGTGATCTCGTCGGCGGGGTCGTAGACGTCGGTGCACTTGTACTGGAGTTCCGCAACCTCGCTGGTGACACAGAAG